>JAFQCY010000122.1 GCA_017399355.1 Oscillospiraceae bacterium | reverse complement strand
TCGTATGTCATTGCGAACCAGTCCGCAGACTGGTGTGGCTGCGCAGCTGTCAGCGACGAAGGAGCGCTACAGATGCGGCGTACCCCTTGCGGGTGCAATCCGTTCTCCTTTTGGCACTGCCCCGGATCATGGGAACTGCCGTACCACGGCTGTCATTGCGAACCAGTCCGCAGACTGGTGTGGCAATCCGTTCTCCTTTGGGCACTGCCTTGGATGATTGGAACTGCCGGGGGAAGCGGATTGCCACGGCTCACAGGTGAGCCTCGCAATGACGGTTGTAAAGGGGAGGCATCTTCTTCTGCTGGAAAAGCCAGCAGATTATTCCTCTTTCATAACAATGACGGTTACAACCGGATCGGTTCCGCTCCTTTTGGCACTCCCTATATCATGGGAACTGTCTTGAGAAAACGGATGAGCAATAAGAAAGGCCGGAGAGAATGGAATACTTTGTCTATATTTTATCCAATAAGATAAACACGGCAATTTATACCGGCGTGACCCGAGATTTAGTGCGTCGGGTATATGAGCATAAGCATCATCTCGATCCCAATTCCTATACGGCCAGGTATGATATTACCAAACTGGTGTACTACGAAAGCACCACCGATGTAAAAGCAGCAATTGAACGGGAAAAACAGATCAAAAGCTGGAACCGCAAGAGAAAGAATAAGCTGGTGGAAAGCAGAAATCCTGACTGGGCAGAGCTGTACGACTCGATACTGCCCTAAGGAGAAACGGATTGCCACGTCAGGGCTTTGCCCTTCCTCGCAATGACGGTTACAACCGGATCATTTCCGCTCCTTTGGCACTGCCTTGGATGATTGGAACTGCCGTACCACGGCTGTCATTGCGAACCAGTCCGCAGACTGTTTGTGAAAGTATGTTCCGTTCCTCGTATGTCATTGCGAACCAGTCCGCAGACTGGTGTGGCAATCCGTTCTCCTTTGGGCACTGCCCCAGATGATTGGAACTGCCGGGGGAAGCGGATTGCCACGTCAGGGCTTTGCCCTTCCTCGCAATGACGGTTACAACCGGATCGCTTCCGCTCCTTTTGGTACTGCCCCGGATGATTGGAACTGCCGGGGGAAGCGGATTGCCACGGCTCACAGGTGAGCCTCGCAATGACGGTTGTAACGGGGAAGCGCCTTCTTCTGCTCGAAAAGCCAGCAGATTTTCCTCTTTCATAACAATGACGGTTGTAAAGGGGAAGTTCCTTCTTCTGCTGGAATCATCTGCAGATTTTTCTGCTTTCATAGCAATGACAAGCTTGCGGCCCTGTTCGTTTTCTGAAGGGCCTGGGAAGCTCCACAAACTGCGGCGCAGGACGGATTTCGTCCTGCGCCGGTTTTTCTTTGCTTAATAGACCACCACACGGGTGTACATGGGCAGATTGTAGATGTAGGAGCAGTCGTCGGGCAGCATGCGGATGCAGCCGTGAGACAGGGGAATGCCCACCCGTTCATCGTAGTAGCCGCCGCCGTAATTCCGCAGGACGGAGTGGAAGGCGTGGCCACCGGAGAAGATGGAAACGTTGGACACGTAGTACTCGTCGTAGCTCCAGCGTCCCGTACGGGAGTAGATCTCGTAGACACCCTCAGGGGTGGGGGTGTTGTTCGCACCGGAGGAGCAGGAGAAGGTTTTGATCACCGTCCAATTGCCCTTGCTGCCCTGGAACACGATGACCTTCTGGGTGTAGCGGCTGATCCAGACCATGTACTCCGTCTTGCTGTCGTAGCCCATGAGATCCACGAAGCCCTCCTTCACCGCATCGGAGTAGTCCAGGGTGCCATTGGTGGTGATGGTGTCATCGGGGATGTAGCAGGACCAGCGATCGGTCCAGCCCTTCCAATACTTGCCGTCCTCATCCACATAGGAGACATAGAATACATCGCCTGCGGGGTGCCACTCGTTATAGACCACGGCGCCCTTGGGCAGCTTGACCATATAGCCCGTGAGGTTTTGGTTGCGGCAGAGGAAGGTGTCACGCAGGACATCGCAGGCCACACGCTGGGTCTGCACCACGCTGAGAGCGCTGTCATGCGCCTTTATATACTCGGGGTAGCTGCCGCTGATGGTCTCGTAGTTGACGGTAATCGTATGGCGCTTACCCTCTGCGATCAGCTCCTTGATGAGGCCGCTGCCGGTGAGGTAGGCCCCATCGGTCTCCACCGTGACCTTGTTCACCGTGCCGGTGAGGTTCAGGGCATTTTTGCCCTTGAGCAGCAGCTGGCCGCCATCGCCATTGAGGTTCATGGAGGCGCCAAGCTCCAAGGTGCCATTGTCCACATTGCCGTTGAGGGTCATGCGTGCGGAGACACCTAAGCGGAGCGTGCCCACATTGGCATAGGCCACCAGGTAGCCGCCCTCGGTCACATCCAGGCTCTCCACCTCGCCATTGCCGCTGAGGGTGGTGCCGTCCTTGCCGCTGAGGGTGACGGTCTTGGCGCTGCCACGGAGGTTGAGGGCATTCTTACCGGCCAGGCTGACCGACTCTGCATCGCCATTGAGGTTCATGGAGGCGCCAAGCTCTAAGGTCAGCTCCCCTACATTCCCATTATGGGTCAGGAGCGCAGCCGTACCCAGCAGCAGGCGGCCCACATAGAGATCATCCACCACAAGGGAGGCGCCGCTATGGACTGTAAGAGCCCCCAGCTCACCGCTGCCGCTGAGCTTGACATTCAGGCCCATGGCATGGACGGTATCCACCTTGCAGCTGGTGTCCATGGTGGTATTCTCTGCCAGATCCACCTCGCCGGCATCGCCTGCCAGGATCAGGGCAGCGCCGCTTTCCACGCCGATGGTATTGGCATCGGCCAGAAGCGTCAGCTTGCCGCCACGGAGATCCACCTCTTGGGCATTGGTATAGACGCTGTGGCTGCCATTGGCGCAGACCAGCATTTGGATCTCCGCTTCGCCGTAGTAGTGCATCCCCTTGCCGCCCAGGCAGACCACGGGGGAATCGCCGTAGACCTTGCCGCTGACGGCGGCGCAGACGATCTTATCTGCCTGAAGGCCACGGAGCTCGGCCTCCGTATCGGCGCCGGTGCAGAGGACCAGGTCACCGGTCAGCTCCCAGCGGGAGGCATCGATCTGATTGGGAGAGGTGGGGGCCAGCACTAAGGTGCCGTCCAGGCTCAGCTCCTCAGGGAGAGCTTCGCTGCCACGGTAGAGCACCCAGCCTTCCGTGACCTCCTCGGGGGTATCGGCCAGGATATCAAAGAGCTTATAGACCAGCTGGGCTACTTCTGCACGGGTGATGGGGTTCTGGGGGCGGAAATCGCCCTCGGGATAGCCGCTGACTTTCTTGAGCTGGCTGAGAACGCTGACGCTGCCACGGGCATAGGGGGAGATGGTCTCCCCATCGGTGAAATTGCGGTAGACCGTGGGATCCAGGCCCACAATGCCGAAGGCACGGCAGAGGACGGTGACGGTCTGCTCACGGGTCACATAGGCCTCGGGGGCCATGGTGGTATCGGTAGTACCATTGAAGATGCCGGCGGCCACAGCCTTGGACAGCTCCTCGGTGTACCAGGCATTTTCGGGAATATCCGTATAGGCAGAGAGGTCGGCCTGCTCCGTTGCGCCCAGCATACGCACCAGCACCGCTGCCACCTGGGCGCGGGTGATGTAGCTCTCGGGCTGGAGGTCGTTATTCTCATCGCCCTTGAGGATGCCGTTCTCCACGGCAAAGATCAGGGCATCCCGGCTCCAGTTATCGGGATAGACATAGACCGGCTCCTCGGGGGTTTCGGGGTTTTCCGGCTCCTCGGGGTTCTCGGGGTTTTCCGGGTTCTCGGGATCTTCCGGGTTCTCGGGGTTCTCGGGGTTCTCGGGGGTCTCGGGATCTACGGGCTCCTCGGTCTCGCCGGGATTTTCAGGCTCTGCAGGCTCCCGGAGTGCGGGGGCGGCAAAGGCCATATGGCTCATCAGCAGGGAGAGCAGTAAAAACAGAACCAGCAGACGGGTCAGATTTTTCTTCATCCTTGGCTTCCTCTCTTCTCATCAAAATCAAAGGCTCTCGTAGAAGGCCTTGCACAGGCGGCACAGGGCCTCCTGATCCCGGGCCCCCATGAGCTCGCAGGCGGAGTGCATGGCTAAGATGGGTGCGCCCACATCGGCGCCGGGCATGGCCAGCAGCGCCGAGGCCATGGAGCCGATGGTGCTGCCGCCGGGGAGGTCGGGGCGGTTCATATAAAGCTGCAGAGGGATCTCCTGCTCCCTGCACAGCCCCTGCACCACGGCGGCGGTCTGGGCCTCGGTGGAGTAACGGGGGCTCTGCTTCAGGGCCACGCCGCAGCCCAGCTTGGGAGCGCAGCTGCGGTCGGCCATCTCGGGATGGTTGGGGTGCAGGGCATGGGCCACATCGCAGGACAGGAGCATCCCCTTCAGGCAGGCATCCAGGTAGGCCGCCCGATCCAGCCCTAAGGCCAGGGCGATCTTCTCCAGGAGGGTGGAGAGGGTGCTGCTGTCGCCGCCGCGGCGGGTATTGCTGCCGATCTCCTCGTTATCATAGAGGACGGCCACGGAGATGCCCCTGGCTTCGGCCTCTGCCAGGGCCGTGATGCAGGCATGGCAGGAGCTGATATTATCGATCCGGGGGGCAGAGAGCAGCGCCCCGTCAAAGCCCACCAGTTGGGCCTTCTGGCAGCAGTAGACACTGAGGTCAAAGGAGAGGATATCCCCAATTTCGCAGCCCAGCTTCTCTGCCATCTGACCCAGGAGGTAATCCTTCTTGTTCCAGCCCTCCTCCACCAGGCGGCACAGGGGCAGTAGGTCGATCTGGGGCTTGGTGGCCACGCCCTTATTGACCTCCCGGTTCAGGTGGATGGCCAGATTGGGGATGGTGAGGAGGGGCTCCTCCCAGGCGATCAGGCGGCTGACAGGCTGCATGGGGCTCTCGCCTCTGACCAGCACCGTACCGGCCAGAGAGAGGGGGCGATCCATCCAGGTATTGAGAATGGCGCCGCCATAGGGCTCTACGCTGAGCTTACAGCAGCCCCCGGCCAGCTGCTCCGGGTCGGGCTTCAGCTTCAGGCAGGGCCAGTCCGTATGGGCGGCGGCAATGCGGAACCGATCCGGCGCTGCGCCGATGGCAAAGGCCGCCAGGAAACTGCCGCTTTTCACATAGTATTTACCGCCGGGGCTCAGGGCAAAGGGCGCAGCGGCATCCAGGGGGGCAAAGCCCGCCTGCTCCAGGGCCGCAGCAGCGGTTTCCACGCAGTGGTAGGGGGAGATGCCGGCATCCAGCCAGCGGAGAAATTCCTGTATGCTTTGGGACATAGGTCGTCCTCCTGTATGTAAATCGTTATGACCAGTATAACACAGATCTACCTGCTGCGCAATGGAAATTCGGTGATTTCCCCGGCTCTTTTTTCAGAAATAATGCGCCCCCTGTCAAAAATAATAGTGCATATCCGCAGAAGCTGTGTTATAATGAATCTGTTCAAACAATTTTACAGCCGTTTGGGGTCTAAGGGCCCTGAAAACGGAGAAAGGAACAGATTATGGGACTTATTAAAGCAGGACTCGGCTCCCTCGGCGGCGTACTGGCCGACCAGTGGAAGGAATTTTTCTACTGCGATGCCATCCCCTCGGACATCATCGCAGTAAAGGGCAAGAAGCGTGTATCCGGCCGCTCCTCCAATACCAAGGGCAGCGACAACATCATCTCCAACGGCTCCACCATCGCCGTGGCAGACGGCCAGTGTATGCTGATCGTGGAGCAGGGCAAGGTGGTAGAGGTCTGCGCCGAGCCCGGCGAATTCGTCTATGACAGCTCCACCGAGCCCAGCATCTTCTCCGGCTCTCTGGGCAGAAGCATTCTGGACACCTTTAAGAACATCGGCAAGCGCTTTACCTATGGCGGCGAAGCCCCCAAGGATCAGCGTGTATACTACTTCAATACCAAGGAGATCATCGGCAATAAGTACGGCACTCCCTCCCCCGTCCCCTTCCGTGTGGTGGATCAGCGTGCCGGCATCGATATCGACATCGGCCTGCGCTGCTTCGGCGAGTACAGCTACAAGGTGGTCAATCCCCTGCTGTTCTACACCAATATCTGCGGCAATTTCTCCGATACTTATGCCCGTACCGAGATCGACAGCCAGCTTAAGAGCGAGCTGCTGACGGCTCTGCAGCCCTCCTTCGCCCGCATCAGCGAGATGGGCATCCGCTACTCTGCCGTGGTGGGCCACACCAACGAGCTGGCAGAGGCCCTGAAGATCGAGCTCAGCGCCAAGTGGCGTGACTACCGCGGCATCGAGATCCAGAACTTCGGCGTCTCCTCCATGAAGGCAGACGAGGAAGACGAGAAGATGATCAAGGAGCTGCAGCGCAATGCGGCCTTTGCCAACCCCACCCTGGGCGCTGCCCATCTGGTGGGCGCACAGGGCGAGGCCATGAAGGCCGCTGCCTCCAATACCGGCGGCGCCGCCATGGCCTTTATGGGCATGGGCATGGCCCAGAATGCCGGGGGCTTCAACGCCCAGAATCTGTATCAGATGGGCGCACAGCAGCCTCAGCCTGCGCAGCAGCCTGCTCCCGCCGCCCCCAAGCAGGAGGGCTGGAAGTGCGCCTGCGGCACGGTGAACACGGGCAAATTCTGCCTGGAGTGCGGCGCTAAGAAGCCCGAAGCGCCCCAGGGCTGGAAGTGCAGCTGCGGCAAGGTCAATACCGGCAAATTCTGCATGGAATGCGGCGCCAGGAAGCCGGAGGAGCCCCAGGGCTGGACCTGCGCCTGCGGCACGGTGAATAAGGGCAAGTTCTGCATGGAATGCGGCGCTAAGAAGCCTGCCGGTGTGCCCCAGTACAAGTGCGACAAGTGCGGCTGGGAGCCTGCCGACCCCAAGAATCCCCCCAAGTTCTGCCCTGAGTGCGGTGACCTCTTTACCGACGAGGATATCAAGTAAGCAGGAGGAAGCAAAATGTCTACCATGCTGCAATACAAATGCCCCTGCTGTGGGGGCAAGATCGAGTTTGACAGCAGCCTGCAGCAGCTGAAGTGTCCCTACTGCGACACCGCCTTCGATGCCAAGGATCTGAAGGACTATGACGAGGTTCTCAGTAACGAGGAGATCCAGGAGGAGCTCCATTGGGACGATCCCGACAGCGGCCAATGGGAGGCCGGTGAGGGCATGAATGTCTTCGTCTGCAATAGCTGCGGCGGCGAGATCATCACCGAGCCCACCACCGCCGCCACCCACTGCCCCTACTGCGGAAACCCCGTGGTGCTCATGGGGCGGCTGGCCGGTGACCTGAAGCCCGACCTGGTGATCCCCTTCCAGCTGGATAAGGAGGCCGCCAAGGAGGCCCTGCAGAAGCACCTTACAGGCAAGAAACTGCTGCCCAAGCTCTTTAAGGACGAGAACCACTTAGACGAGATCAAGGGTGTGTATGTCCCCTTCTGGCTCTTTGACGCAGAGGCCGATGCCAATATCCGCTACCGTGCCACCCGGGTACGGACCTGGAGCGACTCCAGCTACATCTACACCGAGACCTCCCACTTCGCCCTGCTGCGCCAGGGCGGGCTGGCCTTTGACAATGTGCCTGTGGACGGCTCTTCCAAGATGGCAGACGAGCTGATGGAGTCCATCGAGCCCTTCGACCTGGGGAAGGCTGTGGATTTCCAGACCGCCTACCTCTCCGGCTACCTGGCTGACCGCTATGACGTGGCCTGGGATCAGAGCATCGGCAGAGCCAATGAGCGGGTGCAGAAAAGCACCCAGGAGGCCTTCGCCCGCACCACCGTGGGCTATACCTCCGTGCTGCCCGAGTCCACCAGCATCAAGCTGGCCAGCGGCAAGGCCAAGTATGCCCTGCTCCCCGTTTGGATCCTGAATACCAGCTGGAACGGGCAGAAGTACACCTTTGCCATGAACGGCCAGACCGGTAAATTCGTGGGCAATCTGCCCATGGACAAGGGCGCTTACTGGCGCTGGTGGGCCATCTGGACGGTCATTTTAGGCGCAGGCGCTTCCCTGGTGCTGCTGCTGCTGCGCCTGATGGGCATCATTTAAGGAGGTGCAGAGGATGAAACGAATTCTGATTTGTCTGAGCCTGTGCCTGCTTCTGAGCCTGAGCCTGGCACTCCCCGGCTCTGCCTCCGTTGACCGCCTGGTGGACGAGAGCGACCTGCTGACCGACAGCGAGGAGCTGGCCGTAGAGGCCGAGCTGGACCGCATCAGCGAAGAATGGGATATGGACTTCGTCATCGTGCTGCCCGAGACCCTGGGCGGCAAGGATGAGCAGGCCTATGCCGACGACTATTTTGACTACAACGGCTACCGCTATGACGGCGCTCTGCTGCTGCTCTGCCCCCGGGAGAACGCCCGGTACCTGAGCACCTGCGGCGAGGCCATGGACATCATCGGGCTGGATGCCATCCGGGAGGGTGTGCTGGGCCACTACGAGGAGGGCGACTACTATGCCGCCTGCATGGGCTATGCACAGACCTGCGAGAGCCTGCTGCAGGAACATGCAGACAGCGGCGGCTTCTCCGTGGGGCTGCTGATCATCGGCCTGATCATCGGTGCGGTGCTGTCCTTCCTGATCCCCATGAGCATCCTGAAGGGGCAGCTGAAGACCGTTGCCCCTAAGGCGGCGGCTGCGGATTATGTCCGTCAGGGCAGTATGAATCTGCGTGTGGAGCGGGATATCTTCCTGTTCCGCAACGTCAGCCGCACCGCAAAGCCCAAGAATAACTCCTCCGGCACCCACACCTCCTCTTCCGGCAGGTCTCACGGCGGCGGACGGCTGTAAAGAAAGGATCGGCCCCATGAAAAAAGCATTGGCCTTAACCCTGTGCCTGTGCCTGCTGCTGAGCCTCCTGGCCGGCTGCGGAACGGAAGCCCCCCAGGGGCGCTATACCCTGAGCAGCTTCTCCATGGACGGCGTAAGCTACAGCCTCTCGGAGCTGGAAGCCCTGGGCGTCGGCACGGAGATCTACATCGTCTTCCACGAGGATCACAGCGGCCTGCTCCACTTCGGCTCCAGCGAGATGGACTTCACCTGGGACGGCAGCTGCCTTCACTCCGAGGAGGACGAGATCGACTACCGCTTTGAGGAGGACACTGTGACCCTGCTCTACCAGGGCACAGAGATGGTTTTTCAGTAACACTGTGATTGTCTGACTATTTTTCAATAAGGGATTGATCAATTCAGGAGGGTAGCAATGTCTACTTCAAGAATTTTTGTAACAAAACGGCGAGTAGTTTATTTATGTCACATCTGTTCTTCATGCAATTATCCTGTCCTATCTTATGTTACTATCACTTCCGAAGGGCAAAAGACATACTCCTTCATGCAGGAGCATGCAACCGATCTTGCAGACCGCCTCGCCGAAGAAGGAATACAGGATGAGATTGTAAGAATTCGAGAGCGAATTGTTGCTCGCGGCGTACTTACTAGCACGGGGAATAGAAACAGTTTTCGAGGCGTTGGCAGGTTTTGCAACAGCCGTCTTACTGGGCAAAATTCTCCTTGTCCAAACTGTGGTGCATATGAATCTTGGATGGAAGGACACAAGGGAAAACTCTCGCTGAACAATACACCTAAATTATCTTTTCCTACCCTATTTACCGTTTTTTCTGAAGCCGAAGAGTGGGCCATTAGCTATATCCAAACTTTGATTAATAAAGCTCAATGTTCGCAGCTTTCAGAGGTATCCATTGCAAATGCAAGAAGAGACCATGTCCGTTTATGTATCTCCATTGAAGATCTAATTTCCCAGAGAGATTCCCTTCCAGAGATAGCTCAAAAAAAAGCATTGCTAAAGGAACAAGAAATAGTAGTTCAGAATAAAAAATCCCTGCATTTTTTTGATATTCGCAAGAAGAATAGCATGAATCAGACGCTAAAAGAAATTGAACTTCGGCTACGAGATTTAGATAAGAATATTACCCTGCAACAATTTGCGCTAAACAAAGAAATCAAGAGACGGGCTAATTTATTGCGAGAAGAGCAAATAAAAGCCTATGGATGTTCTGGAAAACACATTGTTCAGCAGGAAGGAGAGTCGATAGTCTTTCTCGTAGAACCTTCGAGCATTGATAACGCTGCATTCTCGTACTATGTTTCTGAACTTTTATCAGAATTGCAAGGAAACAGCACTTATGAAGAATCTAAGTTCTGCCGAAAATGCGGAAAATCTCTCTCCAATAGTGTTTCTTTTTGCAGAGTCTGTGGTGCGAAAATCGAAACTAATTAAATAGAAATAATCATATCTTTTGGAGGATATCGATGTTTTGTCAAAAATGCGGAAAAACCATTCTGTCAGACAGTATATTCTGTACATACTGCGGTGCCTCAGTATCAACACCAGACTGCTCCGTCGATATTGAACGTGGGGTTAATACCCCCCCATCGGAAGAAAAAGACTATTCTTCTCTTGCAAAAAAGTATGCAGATCACAGGCTAAGAAAGATCAGCAGAATAACATGTTATATTACTTTTCCTTTGTTTTTGACTTTGTTTATTTTTATGACACCAGGCGTGGGAAGTGCAAGCTTTTTCTACTATCTAGTTGGTGCTTCGATCGCCCTTGCTTTATTTATCCTTTTTATGAAGAAAGCAAATCAAAGTGAATCAGCGCTCTTTTTCCGAACGGCATTAATCGTTTCTTGTTCGATTCTTATCCTATCAATCAGTCTTTGTACAATTTACGGAATCAAATTAAGTTCCTATAAAACCAGAATCCCCACCAATGGAACTGTCCATATGAAACTTATAACTGATGATGATTGTTTTGTTCAAATCGATAACGAGTGGTATAGTAGTGGTGATGTGATTACAGTCAAACCAGGCGCCTCGTATCCCGCTAAGGTATGTCTCGGCTCCGAATCAAGCAATAAAAATACTCAAACTATAACGCCATTTATCGAGAGAAATATTAAAAACGGCTTTACTGTACGTTGCGAGATAGACACATCCCCATTCTATTACAGAATCGTTTTTCTAAAATTTGAAAGAGTATGTGACTTTTGGGAAGTTGTATTTGGCTAATCTATCAAAGCCACTGCAACAGTCTCCCACCGCTTCGAGGAGGACACTGTGACCCTGCTCTACCAGGGCACGGAGATGGTCTTCACCCGGGAAAGCTGAGAAAGGCGGTGTACAGCCATGGCTGATGTATTTGATCCCAAATTTCTCAATTCCAAAAATCCCCTGGTGTTCTCCCTATGGAGAGAGCTTCATCGGGGCGCCCTGAACAACAACGGTGCCGCCTTCTCCTTCCGCTACAAGGTGGACACCTCCACTACCTACTACCGCTACACGGTGCACGTCTTCTCCCCCACGGGCTGGGACGCCACCCAGTACTACTACGACCGGGATTCCGACCGAAATCTGAAGGAAGCCATTGAGCTGCTGAAGCCCTTTTTGAGCACCTGGGAACTGGAGTACGAGACCGCCAGCGACAACCGCAGCGAAAATCCCTCCCCCGGGGACACCGGGCGAGTCATTGCGGATCGCTATGTCCGCTTTGATGTGAGCGTGGTGGAGTCTATGCGGGTCTATATCGCCTACAGCAAGGAGGGCTTTGACTTCCAGATCAAGCTGCAAGATCAGTACCGCCCGCTGCTGGATAGGTTTCTGGAGGGGCTGGACTACAGAGTCAACGATTATCTCCGGGATGGCAGAACGGAGCTTCCCCTGATCTTCTACCCCCAGGTCACGGATACCCACGCCCGTTTCCACACGGATTTCATCAGCTTCGCGGGGCTGGGGATGCAGCCTCTGGCTACCATTCCCATGCGCTACGGTTTCCTCATAGAGATGATCCAGCAGGCACTGCCCCGACTGCAGGCCCACGTCACCGTCACCTGGGATATCTACCCCTTCTACGACAAAGGGAAAGTCTTCCTGACCGGCACAGTAAGCCTCAGCGTCAAGGCCGCAGATCTGAAGGCCTGGTAATAACGAAAAAATTGGGAGAACACTTCGAAAAGAAGCGTTCTCCCATTTTTTGATCAGAGCATATTGGCAAGGCCGGCCTCATAGAGCTTCTGCAGGCTCAGCAGGATGCCCAGCTGACATTTGAACCGTAAAACCATAACACACAGGGCGCTGCCTCAGTCTTGAGGCAGCGCCCTGGTTATATTATCGGGATTTGATGTGCTTGAAATTGCCGTAGGTCTCGTTGACCAGCTCGAAGTAGGAGAAGGTATGATCATATTTGGCCACGATCTTCTGGAAATCATTGAGCTGGTGCTTATTGATGATGCAGATCAGCACGGATTTTTTTGCGCCGGTGTAGGTGCCCACGGCATCGATCTGGGTGCAGCCATGGTGGAGCTTATCCCGGATCTCGGCGATAAATTCGTCCTTATGATCGGTGATCACCGTGAATTTATAGGCGGTTTTGGTGGTCTTGAGCAGCTGGTTGCCCACGAAGGAGGAGATGAAGCAGTAGAGGATACACAGGGCCATGGGCTTATAGTTCAGGCTCTCCTCCGCATAGACAAAGATGGAGGAGATGGCCACAAAGCCATTGAGGATAAAAGTCACCACGAAGAAATTGGTGCCGGGCTTCACCTTGTTGATATAACGGGAGATCACATCGGTGCCGCCGGTGGAGCCATTGCAGCGGAAGCAGCTGCCATAGACCGCACCGCCGATGACACCGCTGAGGATCACGGGGTAGATGGTATCATGGCCCTGGGTATTATACTGGATGTAGTCCAGAGAGGAGCCCTGGAGCAGCAGCACCGTCAGGGAATAGACCAGGGAGAAGAGCATGGTCTTAACCGCAAAGCCCTTATCCACCAGGAAATAGGCCGCCACGGACAGCGGAATATTGATCAGCAGGGACATATAGCTGATGCTGAAGCCGGTCTTATACTGGATCATGGTGGCAATGCCGTTCAGGCCTGCCGGAGCGAAGCTGTTGGTCTGGATGAAAATATAGTAGTTGAAGGCGAAGAGCACCGCAGCCAGGACGATGCTGCAATATTCCCAGGTTTTTTTCATCTTTCCTGCCCCCTTTTTTGCAACACAAGTATACTGCCCCGGCATGGAAAAATCAAGAGGCAATTCCTGCGAAATTCTCCCCGGTGAGCCATGGGGAGAAAAGCAAAAATCGGCCGGGCTGTTCGGAAACGAATCACGAAGGGCTAAGGACTAAGGACTAATAACGAATGACTAATGACTGAGGTGTGCCTCCGGCACGGATTTGGAATATAGATTCCGTCAAACAGAACTTTGCCGAACTGTTTGCTGCAGCCAAAGCCTTCTCCTTGAGGAGAAGGTGGCAGCCCGAAGGGCTGACGGATGAGGTGGTGTGCGATAGCACGAATTCGCCGTAACCCTTGATCTATCAGCGTTTTTTGCCTACCGCACACCTCATCAGTCGCCTACGGCGACAGCTTCTCCTCAAGGAGAAGCCTTTGGTGCGCCGCAGCTTTAGATACAGCAAACAGACCGAGAAACATCCATTTGACTATATTTCAATTCCATGGGCGGAGCCCATACCGCCACTTATCACCCATCACTCATCACCTATCACCTAAAAAGGGCGGAGCCCATACCTCCACCATTCACCATTCACCCATTCACCATTCGGGTAGCCGAGCTCTTGGCTCTTGTGGGTGCAAAAAAGTACCGAGGCCGGTTTTGGTCTCGGTACTGATTCGTTATTTAAAACGGTCGAGGAACTTTTTGCGCTTGGGCTGGGTGGTGGCGCTGTCCTCCTCCAGCTTGCGCAGCAGCTCCTTCTGCTCCCGGCTGAGCTTGGTGGGGGTCTCGACGACCACGGTGACAAACTCGTCGCCACGGTTCTTGCTGCCCACATAGGGGATGCCCTTGCCCTTCAGGCGGAAGGTGGTGCCGGTCTGGGTGCCTTCGGAGATGGTGTAGCGCACCTTGCCCTCCAGGGTGGGCACCTCCAGCTCCGCGCCCAGGGCGGCCTGGGTAAAGGAGATGGGCATCTCGCAGTAGATGCTCTGGCCCTGACGGGTAAAGACCGGGTGGGGACGGACACGGACGGTGACCATGAGGTCGCCGCTGGGGCCGCCGTTGCTGCCCGCAGAGCCGCCCTCCCGGACACGGAGGGTCTGGCCGTCATCGATACCGGCGGGGAATTTCACCGTGTTCCTGGTATTGCGGCGGAGCTTGCCCTTGCCCTTGCAGCGGCTGCAGGGGTTGCGGATCAGCTTGCCCGTACCCCGGCACTGGTCGCAGGCGGCATCGGACTGCATCATCATGCCCATAAAATTCTGCTGGATGCGGACGGTACCTCTGCCGCCGCAGGTGGGACAGGTCTGCACCTGGGTCCCCGGCTCTGCGCCGCTGCCATGGCACTGGTCGCAGCTCTCGATGCGGGAGTAGGAGATCTCCTTCTGGGTGCCGAAGGCCGCCTCCTCAAAGCTGACCTCCACACGGGCGCTGACATCCTCGCCCCGGGTGGGGGCATTGGGGTTGCGCCGGGAGGAGGCGGAGGGGCCGCCGCCGAAGATGGTGCTGAAAATATCGCCGAAGCCAAAGTCACCAAAACCGCCGCCGAAGGGATTGCCTGCGCCGCCGGCCCCTGCCCCGAAATTGGGGTCTACACCGGCGAAGCCGAACTGGTCATAGCGGCTGCGCTTATCGGGATCGGAGAGCACCTCGTTAGCCTCGTTGATCTCCTTAAACTTGGCCTCCGCATCTGCCTCGTGGTTGACATCGGGGTGGTACTGGGCCGCCAGCTTGCGGTAAGCACGCTTAATATCCGACTCCGAAGCATTCTTCTCCAGCCCCAGAACCTCATAATAATCTCGTTTATTCTCGTTTGCCATAGCGTTCACCCTCTTTTGGGGAATATGTCAGATTGCTTTTTGAGTAAGGAATAAAGAAGAATGATGAAGAAGTAAGGACAAATTCCATGCTCTTTCATCCTTATTCATCATTCTTTACTCTTACAAGCTCTGCTTTGCTGCACAAGCGGACGAAGTAGCTTCGTCCGCTTTGCATCACTGTTTTAGTCGTTGACTTCCTCGAAGTCGGCGTCTACGACGCCGTCGTCGTGGGGTGCGGAGTAGGCGGCATTGGGGTCGCCCTGGGGAGCCTGCTGGTAGAGCTTCTCGGAGATGGCATAGAAGGCCTTCTGCACCTTGTCGGTGGCATCCTTGATGGCAGCCACATCCGTGCCCTTGTTCTTCTCCTTCAGCTCGTTGAGGGCGGCTTCCACATTGGCCTTGTCGGCAGTATCGATCTTATCGCCCAGCTCGGAGAGGGTCTTCTCGGTCTGGTAGATCACCTGGTCGGCATTGTTGTGGGTATCCACTTCCTCACGGCGGGCCTTATCCTCAGCGGCATACTGCTCGGCTTCCTTCACGGCCTTGTCGATATCCTCCTTGGACAGGTTGGAGGAGGCGGTGATGGTGATATTCTGCTCCTTGCCGGTGCCCAGGTCCTTGGCGGAGACATTGACGATGCCATTGGCATCGATATCGAAGCTGACCTCGATCTGAGGCACGCCACGGGGGGCGGGGGCAATACCCGTGAGCTGGAACTTGCCCAGGGTCTTATTGTAAGCAGCCATCTCACGCTCGCCCTGGAGGACATGGATCTCCACAGAGGTCTGGCCATCCGCAGCGGTGGAGAAGATCTGGCTCTTCTTGGTGGGGATGGTGGTATTGCGGTCGATGAGGCGGGTGAACACGCCGCCCATGGTCTCCAGGCCCAGGGACAGGGGGGTGACGTCCAGGAGCAGCAGACCCTTGACATCGCCGCCCAGAACGCCTGCCTGGATGGCAGCGCCTACGGCAACGCACTCATCGGGGTTGATGCCCTTGAAGCCCTCACGGCCGGTGATGGTCTTGACCGCTTCCTGCACGGCAGGAATACGGGAGGAGCCGCCAACCAGCAGAACCTTGGACAGGTCTCCGGCCTTCACACCGGCATCGGCCATAGCCTGACGGACGGGGGTGAGGGTGGCATCCACTAAGTGGTGGGTCAGCTCGTTGAACTTGGCACGGGTCAGGGTCACGTCTAAGTGCTTGGGGCCCGTGGAGTCAGCGGTGATATAGGGCAGGTTGATGGCGGAGGTGGTGACACCGGAGAGCTCGATCTTGGCCTTCTCGGCGGCCTCCTTCAGGCGCTGCATGGCAACCTTGTCACCGGAGAGGTCGATGCCCTCGGCCTTCTTGAACTCCGCAACCAGGTACTTCATAATGGCTTCGTCAAAGTCGTCGCCGCCCAGACGGGTATTGCCGTTGGTGGCCAGAACCTCGATGACACCGTCACCGATCTCCAGAATGGAGACGTCGAAGGTGCCGCCGCCCAGGTCATAGACCATGATCTTCTGCTCGGATTCCTTGTCGATGCCATAGGCCAGAGCAGCTGCGGTGGGCTCGTTGATGATACGCTTGACCTCCAGGCCGGCGATCTTACCGGCATCCTT
>JAFQCY010000015.1 GCA_017399355.1 Oscillospiraceae bacterium | reverse complement strand
TTGTAGACCGTCAGCAGATCCAGCTTGGGCTGGTTGCGCAGCAGACCCACGTCGCCGTAACGCTGCAGCAGATAGAACAGGAACATCAGGTCAAACTGGGCATTATATGCCACGATCAGGGTACGGGGCGTGAGCAGCTGGGCCAAAATCACGCACAGCGCCTGCTTGGAGATACCCTCTTCCCGGAGCATCTCGTCGGTAATATGGGTCAGGGCGGAGATCTTGGGGTCCAGGCGGCGGTTTCCCGAGAGCTTGATGAACTCGTCGATCTCCGACACCGTCCGCAGCTCATCTCCCTTCCAGACCAGCTTCACAGCGGAAAACTCAATGATCTCGTCCCCGGTAAAGCTCAGGCCGCTGGTCTCCGTATCCAGGATCACCACGCTGTCGCAGTATGGTTTCAGTTTTGAAAGAGACATGGCTATCCCTCCTTTTTCTGCATTATAGCACAGATTTTAGGGCTTGACAAATGCTTTCTGCCGCCTTATACTATTTTCAACCGCATATAGAACCTTCTTCGGGGTGTCGGATGCTTCCGGCTGAGATTGAGTGATGATCACGCTCTGACCCGCGAACCTGATACGGATCATGCCGTCGTAGGGAAAGATGAATTCCGCAAGAGCTTTCCGAGAACGGTTTGCCATGCGGAATTTTTGTTTTTTTGGAGGTTTCTTATGAAAAATCCCAAACTTCGTGTGCTGCTCTCCATTGTCGAGGGCGCCATCATGGTTGCTCTGGCCCAGGTGCTGGGCTATCTGAAGCTGTGGCAGATGCCCAACGGCGGCTCTGTGACCTTCGTCATGCTGCCTATTTTCGTCTATTGCGTGCGCTGGGGCTTTGGCCGTGGCATTCTGGCCGCCTTTGCCTTGGCAGTGCTGCAGTTCCTGCTGGATGGCGGTCTGGCCCTGGGCTGGCAGTCCATCATCGGCGACTATCTCCTGGCCTATACCGCTCTGGGTCTGGCCGGCCTCTTCTCCAAGCGGAAGTTCGGCTTCTTCTGGGGCACGCTGGTGGGCTCTCTGGCTCGCTTCGTAGTGGCCTGGGTGGTGGGCGCCACCATTTGGGCGGAGTACATGCCCGAAAGCTTCTTCGGCATGACCATGGTCAGTCCCTGGGTCTACTCCCTGCTCTATAACGGCAGCTATATCCTTTTGTGCATGGCCCTGTGCCTTGCAGTGGGCGCAATTCTCTATAAGCCCCTGGGGAAATTCCTCCGCAGACAGTAAACCCCTTGCAAAATCCCTCTCCTTGCTATATAATATGGTGCAAGAATGGGCTGCTTGTGCCCTGTAGAAAGAGGGATCGTCTTGAAAATCAAGGATCGTAATAAATTACCCTTCCTGATCAGTTTTTGCCTGGCCATGGGCGGGCTGCTGATGGCGCTGTTTATGTGCGGCTATGTGGAATTCGGCATCCACTCCACCGTGGGGAAGCTCGCCGTGTATATCGCCTTTTTGCTGCAGGCGGTGAACGTTCTGATCATCCGTCTGCGGATGAGAAGCCTGGTCAAGGACGGTGCGCCTGCCCCCTCCGGGGGAATGCGCCGCTTCTTGGGTGTGTTCCTGTGGATCTGGCGGCTGGGTGCGCTGCTGCTGGTGGCCTCTGCGGTCATGCTCCTCTTCGGTATGGAAAAAACCGATCCCTGGGTCAGATATACTTGTCTTGCGGGTGTATGTCTGCTGCCTCTGGGCTGGATCGGCATTTTGGCCGCTAACCGCCGCAGAGCCCAGGCTGCTCTGGTCGCTGAGCAGAAAAAGCAATGATGCTGCGAAAGCCGGGTTACTACGATCAATTTGTCTGCCTGGGCGGTTCCTGCCCCGACAGCTGCTGCCAAATGTGGGATATCCAGGTGGATGACGAGAGCGCCAAGCGCTATCTCGCCCTGCCCGGTGCTCTGGGCGACCGCCTGCGGCAGGTTCTGGTGAAGGACGAGGAGGGCTACACCCTCTGTCAGGAGGCTGGGCGCTGCCCCATGTGGCGGCAGGACGGCCTCTGCCAAATCCAGAAGGAGCTGGGCGAGGAGGCGCTGTGCCATGTTTGCAGCCAATTCCCACGGCTGAAGCACGAGTACGAAGGCCTGACGGAGCTGGGCCTGGAGCTATCCTGCCCCGAGGCCGCAAGGCTGATCCTGGCAAATCGGGAATTCTCCCTGACCGAAACGGGAGCGATACCCGATGGGGACGAGCTCCTTAAGCTACTGGATCGCAGCCGAAAAGAGGCATTCCGGCTGCTGTCGGATCGCCGCTATTCCGCAGGGGAGCGGCTGGCGCAGCTGCTGCTCTTTGCCTATGGCGTGCAGGAGGAACTGGATGGGGGCGACAATCGGGATTTTGACCCCCAAAAGGCGCTGGAAACCGCCAAAACCTTTGCCAAGGGCGGCGATCTGAATGCCATGCTCGCATTCTTCCGGGACTTGGAGATCCTGACACCTCAGTGGGCGCAGCAGCTGGAGGCTGAACCGGTTTATAGCCCCTGGACGGAGGAATACGCTGCCCTTGCGGGATATTTTATCCTGCGCTACTGGCTGCAGGCCGCATCGGACTATGATCTGGTGGGCAGAGTGAAGCTTGCCATCTCCTCCTGCCTGGTGATCCGGGCCTTGGGCGGTGAGCTGCTTCAGACGGCGCAGCTCTATTCCAAAGAGATCGAAAACGACATCGACAATGTGGATGCCCTCCTGGACGGCGCATATACAGAGAGCTGCTTCTGTGATGCCGCCCTGCTGGATCTGCTGCTGAATTCCTGAAAAAGTTTAAAAAGCCACCGTTTTCAAAGGAAAACGGTGGCTTTCTTTAGCAGTAGATTTTGCATTGGCTTGTGCCATCGGGGGACTTTGTTACGATGATCTGCTTGTCGTCAATGAGCTTTTTCAGCTCGGCCACATGGGAGATGATACCCACAAGGCGGTTGCCCTCCGTCAGGCTTGCCAAGGCGCTGTATGCCTTCCCCAGCGAATCGGTATCCAGGGAGCCGAAGCCCTCATCCACAAAGAGCGTATCCAAACGCACGCCCGTGGAGGCCTGGATCTCGTCAGACAGTCCCAGGGCCAGCGACAGCGATGCCATAAAGGCCTCACCGCCGGAGAGGGAGCGAACGCTGCGCTCCGTGCCGTTGACATGGTCATGGATGTCCAGATCCAGCGCATGCTGCCCTTGAGTCTCGCCCTTTGCACGCTTCAGGTCATACTGCCCGGCGGACATTTTTTGCAGCCGAAGATTGGCTCTGCGCAGAATGCGGTCGAAGAAAATGCGCTGATAATAGACCTCAAGCTCGATCCGTTCGCTCTTTGCGATCCTTCCGTTGGCTGTGTCGGAGAGGGCCTTCAGCCAGGCGTGCCGTTTCTCCAGGGCACTGACCTGAGCAATGTTCCTCCGGATCTTTTCCTTTGTGCTTTCGTTTGCATCCATGCGGCTGGTCAGGCTGCGGAGGGACCGCTCCAGAGTGTCCTTCTCTCCGGAAAGCCGCAGCACGGTCTCTTGCTCAGGCAGCGTGATCCCCTCCAGCTCCTCTTTGATTTTTTGGATTGCGCCTGCGATCTGTGCAAGCGCATTCTTTTTTTCGTTGTACTCGCTGACCGCTCTCTTTTGTGCGGCTGCCAACTCGTCCTGCTCCCTCTTATATGCCCGGATTTCTTTTTTTGCAGCGGCCTGGCTTTCGAATCGCAGCTTTGCCCTCAGGGCTTCGAGATTCTTTTGCTGCTCCTTCCACATTCCGTTCAAATTGCTCAGGGCACTGTTGGCTCTGCTCCGGGCATCCTCTGCGGCGGCAAGCTCTTTCTCGGTCTGGGGGATTTTGTCGTCCAGCTCCTTTTTGCGCCTTGCATTTTCCCGGGCGGTTTTGATCTGCTTCTTCAGCAACTCGATCTCCGCTGCTGCGGCAGCCTCTGCCTGCGCTGCTTCGGTGTTTGCAAGAAGCTTTTCCAGCAGCTCCCTTGTGACCTTCTCCTGGGACTCCTCCTTGCCCTTTTTCTCGGCGGCATCGCTGCTTGCGGCGCTTGCAGCTCTCTGTGCGGCATCTGCAAGGGCTTTTGCTGCCTTCACCTCGGCTTCGGTGGGAGCATTAACGGAGAGCTTTGCAGGATCGGGATGCACGGTGGATCCGCAGACACGGCAGGGCTTTCCGGGCTGCAGCTCCGATGCCAAAATGCCAGCCTGCTCATACAAAAATGCCCGGTTTTTCTCCTCGTATTGTGCCCGGAGCGTATCGGCCTTCTCCTGCGCCTGACAGAAGCTTCTCTGTGCCTCCTCCAGGCGCTTTCTCGCCCTGCGCAGCTCGGAGATCTGCTGCAGAAGCTTGTCCAGCTCGCCCTTCCGCAGCTCCAGCTGCTCGGCCTGCATGGGGCTGTTCTGCAGCTCCTTCAGCTCTCTTTTCTGCGCTTCCAGCAGATCACGCAGCCGGTTTTTATCCTGGTCGGCATGATTCAGCAGATCCTCCTGCTGGGTGAGCCTGCGTTTGGTGTCAAGCTGCTGGGCTGCAGCCGCTTCATAGGCCTCATAGTCGGGCAAGGTACTCTCCAAGGCTGCCATAAGCTTCAGCAGATCCTGCTGCCTCTGCTCTGTCTGCTCTGCCTGTTTTTTTCTCACTTCAGCGGCCTTCAGGGCCTCTGCTGCAAGGGCTTCCTTCGTTTTCTCTTCTTCGAGTTTTTTTGCTGCCTCCTCATAGCGGACAATGCGGTCAAGGAGCGCTTTGTCCTTCTGAAGTCGCTCCAAAGCCAGCCCATCCTCGGCCATCAGCGCCTCTAACAGCGCAAGCACATCTGCCGTCAGCATCTCGCCCTTTTTCGCCTGCTGAACCTCTGCGGCAAAGCGGGAGGTCTCGCCGCACGCAATGTCCCGAATGTACTGCGCCTGGCTGTGGTGAGCGGCTGTCAGAGCCTCCTCGCTGCTCCTGGCATCCTCCTTGAGCCGGTCCTGCAGCCTGCTGTAAAAATAGGTTTTGAATATATCACGGAAAATTACCTGCCGTGACTTCGTATCGGCCTGGAGAAGCTCGCGGAACTCCCCCTGCGAGATCATGGAGATCTGCTGAAACTGCTCTCTGGTCAGCCCGATGATCTCCTTAATTTTCTCGTTGACCTCCTTTGTCTTGGTCAGGGGCGCACAGTCGGGGGCTTGCAGCTCGGGGATCACCGTCATGGACTGATTGCCCTCTGAGCCGGAGATCCTGCATCTGCGCTTAATGGTATAGATCTTATGGTCATGGGAAAAGATCAGCTCAACATAGGTTTTTTCCTTCGGCTTTGCGTATTTCGAGCGGAGCATCTTAGCATTACGGCACGATCCGCTTGCTTCTCCGTAGAGGGCAAAGGTGATGGCATCAAAGATCGTCGTCTTGCCTGCGCCGGTATCGCCTGTGATCAGGTAGAGGCCGTTTTGGCCCAGCTGCTCCATGTCCAGCGTGTGAACTCCCACATAGGGCCCAAAGGCAGACATAGTCAATTTGAGCGGTCTCATTACTTTCCCTCCATTTCTTCGATCAGCCCTTTGCAGTAGGCGAGCTGCTCCTCGCTCATGGGCTGATTGTTCTGCTGCTCATACAGCTCGCAAAAAACCTCCAGGGGTGACTTCTTTTCCACATCGGTCAGATCCTCGAGCTCATGGCTGCTGCGGGTACGGGTGTTGTCATAGCTCAGGTGCATCAGCCTGGGATAGACCACACGCAGGCGGCCCATTGCCTCGTGGACATCCTCTTCATCGGTCAAAACTGCGTGGATGTAGTCATCGGAGTAATTCTTCGAGTTCAAAAGCTCCTGGAAGGTTCCCTTGACGGTACGCAGCTCCCGCTTGGGCAGGAGCGGGAGGACATCCAGCCGCAGGTCTCCCTTTTCTCCAAGCCGCACAACCGTTACGCTCTTGTGATGGGTCTCCTCCGAGAAAGAATACTTCAGCGGTGTGCCGCAGTAGCGAATGCGGTTGGAGCCGATATTCTGCGGCCCGTGAATATGGCCCAGCGCCACATAGTCAAACCGGTCAAAGACCGAGGCATCGACATTGTCCGTGCCGCCCACCGAGTGCTCTTCGGACTCGCAGGTTGCTGCGCCCGTGACAAACTGATGGGTCAGCAGCACATTGCGCTTTGCGGGATCCAAATCGATCCCGGCTATGACCGCCCGCATCGCATCGGTATAGCTTTCCAGAACCTCGTCGGGGAAGAAGCGGCGCACATGAATGGGCTTCAGGAAGGGCAGCAGGTGGAAGTGAACCTCCCCATGCTCGTCCTGAAGCGTAACCGTCTTGACGGTGCCGTCATAGACATGGGAAATGTAGATCCCGGCACGCTCCATCAGTTGGTTGCCAAAGGAAAGGCGCTCGGCAGAGTCGTGGTTTCCGCTGATGAGCAGAACCGTTATCCCCCTGGCTGCCAAAAGGTTGAGGAAGCGGTCAAGAAGCTGTACCGCCTCCACCGAGGGGACGGATTTGTCGTATACATCTCCGGCGATCAAGACCGCATCCGGCCTCTCCTCGTCAACGATCCGCAGGATCTCGTTGAGAATGTATTCCTGATCCTCCAAAAAGGAAAAATTGTTGAGCCGCTTGCCCAGGTGCAAGTCGGAAATATGGAGCATTTTCATTCGTCTTTCTCCTTGTATGGTAATTCTGCAAGATAGGCTTTGACTTGATTCACAACATCTAAGGGGGCGGTTACCCGCAGCTTCGCACCAAACTGAAGCAGCCATCCCCAAAATGCGGGACTGATTTGCACCGCAACATTGCATCGGCAGGTCTGTGGAGCAATGCGGCGGATCTTGGTTTGCTCTCCAAAGCGGTCAAACACCGCACCGATCAGCTCTTCATGAAATTCCAATGTGATGCGACGGGTCTCCCCGGCGAACATTTTGAAGGCTTTTTCCACATATTCCGCAACGGAGCTACGCAGCCGAATGGCCGTGCGGGAGATGGTATGCGCTTCCTGCTGCACTGCCTCCATCCGATCAATGCGATAGACACTCAGTCCCTCCCTGTGGGGAGAAACAGCGGTCAGGTAATATTTGTCCCGGAGCAAAACCATGCTGACCGGCTCCACCACATAGCGACTCTTTTCTCTGTGGTAGATCCGCTCCCGTTTTTCGTTGAGGTTGAAATAGAAAAAGGAGATTGCTTTGTTTGCCGACAGAGCATCCTCAATGGTGTTGATGGTGTAGTACACTCTTTCATTGCTGTGCTTATCCCTATTATAGCATAGTTAGGTGAAAAAGAATAGCCCGTAAGTGTCAGATTATCCTGACACTTACGAGGGAGCTTTACGCTGTCCCTGTATCATAAGTCCCACAACGCTGCCTAAGTCGCAGGTCTCACGGGCATAAGCGCCGCACTCCCTGACCGAGCCGCAGCGAGACCATCGTCTCCTGTGGCGCTGACCGGAAGTGCAGCCAACGGTTTGTCAAATTGACCTTTGACGGCATATGCAAAGGTGTATCTCCGCCGTATCATTTCCGGTTTACCTAATTTTTTCATGTCCAATTTCCTGATTTTTGTGAACAATTCATCTTGCGCCGAGAGGGCTGCGGTGCTATGATATCGCAGGTAATTTTTAAGAGAAGAAGGGATTTTCGTGGAAACGATGATTTGTCTTTCTGTGGCGATCTTAGGAGGGCTGCTGCTGTCCCGTCTGGCCAAGCTGCTGCACCTGCCTGCGGTCACCGCTTATCTGGTGGCCGGCTTGCTGCTGGGGCCTTTTTGCCTGGGCAGAATCGGCCTGGAGGGGCTGGGGTTTCAGTCTCTCGGTCAGGTGGAGGAGCTGAGCATCTTCTGCCAGATCGCTTTGGGCTTTATCGCCTTTGCCATCGGCAATGAGTTCCGCTTCAGCCAGCTGAAGACCATGGGCAGCCGTGCCATTATCATCGGCATTGCACAGGCCGTGGTAACGACCGTTCTGGTGGATCTTCTTCTGCTGGGGCTGCATTTCCTTGCTCCGGAGCTGATCTCCGCCCCTGCAGCCATCACCCTTGGCGCCATCGCCTCCGCCACGGCTCCTGCGGCTACCCTGATGGTTGTGAAGCAATACAAGGCCGATGGCCCTCTGACCCGTCTGCTGATGCTGGTGGTGGCCATTGACGATGCCGTGGGTCTGGTGCTGTTCTCCGTGTCCTTCGGTATTGCCGGTGCGCTGGAAAACGGCGCTGTGGATCTCATGGATGTCGTTGTGGAGCCCATTTTGGAGATCATCGGATCTCTGGGGCTGGGTGCGCTGATAGGGCTGCTGCTCCATCTGGTGGAGCGATTTTTCCACTCCCGCAGCAAGCGCATGGCGGTGTCCGTCGCCTTTGTGCTGCTGATGGTGGGCCTCTCCTATGTGAAATTCACCGTGGGCGGCATCCACATGGGCTTCTCCCTGCTGCTGGTGTGCATGATGGCAGGCACGATCTTCTGCAATATCTGCCCCACCTCCGAGGAGCTGATGTCCCGTATAGACAGATGGTCCACCCCTCTGAGCATTGTGTTTTTTGTGCTCTCCGGTGCGGAGCTGGATCTGCGGATCCTGACCCAGCCGCTGACCCTTCTGGTGGGCTTTGTGTATATCCTGGCCCGCTCTGCGGGCAAGTATCTGGGCGCTTACGGCAGCTGCCGTCTCACCGGCTGCAACGCTGCCATTACTCGGCACCTGGGCGTCACCCTCCTGCCCCAGGCAGGCGTTGCCCTGGGCATGGCGCTGACCGCCGCCTCGCTGTCCGATGGCGCTGTGGTGCGCAATGTGGTACTTTTTGCGGTGCTGGTCTATGAGTTGGTTGGCCCTGCCCTGACCAAGCGCTCTCTGACCTATGCCGGCGAAATTCGCCCCGAGGGCAAAACCAACGCCCGTACCCACAATAAGCCCAGGATCCCCGCCTTCCTTCACGGCAATTTCGCCAAAACCCACCACGCTGCCGAACATCCGGAGCACAAGGCATAAAAATAAGAGGTCGCCTCTCGAAGGCGACCTCTTACTATTTTTTTACCGCTGCATGGCGGGGACGGCATCCATATCGGTGCGGAGGTTGGAGTCGGAGATCAGGTGACGGGGGCAGACCGCAGCGCAGCGGCCGCAGGAGACACACTTGCTGTAGTCGATGACCGCCAGATTCTTGATCACGTGGATGGCATCGTGCTCGCACTGCTTTTCGCAGAGGTGGCAGCCCACGCAGCCAAGGTCACAGGTCTCACGGGTGTAGGCGCCACGCTCCCGGTTGGAGCAGGCGATGACGATATCCGTATGGTAGGTGACGGGGATGATGACCTTGCGGGGGCAGGCATCTACGCACTGCATACAGCCGGTGCATTTCTCCGCATCCACCCGAGCCACACCGTTCTGCACGGAGATGGCACCGAACTTGCAGACATTGACGCAGGTGCCGAAGCCAAGACAGCCGTTGGGGCAGGCAGAGGGGCCATCGCCGGTGACGAACATGGCGGCACGGCAATCGGCAATGCCCTCGTATTTTCCCTTGGAC
>JAFQCY010000121.1 GCA_017399355.1 Oscillospiraceae bacterium | reverse complement strand
CGCCCACAAGCAGAAGCTGCTCCAAGCCTTGGCGGAGGAGGCCGAGAAGGCTGGCTATCAGTTGGTTCTGCTGACGGGAAAATGCCTGCGCCAGCAGGTGACCAACGTGGATGCGGTATTCGCCATCGATATTACGGAAGAGGAATTCCGGATCCTGGGCGACAACAGCTTTGTCCCCCTCTTATATCTGGACGGGCAGATCCAAAACGACCTGTTTTACTGCATCACTCCGGATGCAGCGGCGCTGCGCCGCCAAAGCGCCGCCCCCAAGGCCGCCCTCCTCTGGGAAAAACCCAACTGCGCCCTTTACCGGGACTATCTGCTGGGTTTCTTCTCCTGCCTGACGGATGGCAAAGCGCTGCCCGGGGATACCGCTCTTGTGGTTCCCGAGATCGACTACGGCCTCTACGCCCGGAAGGCCGTGGATGCCGCCCGCCGTGCCATGGCCAGAGAAGAGGCCGCAGGCGCACATCATATCCGAGTTTGACAATACAGCGTGCCGATGGAGGGGATCTTCTCCACCGGCACGCTTTTTCTTTATGCTACGGTCACTTCGCCGGTGGCGGGATCAAAGGTGATGGTATAGGTGCCGGGGGCAACGGTGATATTGCCCATGTCCTCTGCGCCGAACCAGTTCTCGTTTGCAACCTTGCCGCCGCAGCCGTAGGCCACCTTAAAGGCCACCATATTATCGGCCCAATCTACGATCTCTTCCTCCGTGAAGGTGACGGTCAGGACATACTTGCCCTCCTGCTCCTCCATGCGGTAGGCGGTATTTTCCGCTGTGGCATCGGCAGCCCAGCCGCCCTTACCGCAGGTGCCCACCACATAGTAGGCAGGCTCTTCGGCAATGATCTCGCCCTTAAGGACGGGAGAGCCATCCACCAGCTCCAGCTCGATGAAGAACATATAGTGGCCTTCCTCTAAGACGATATTCTTGGTATTGTTCTCGCTGGAGTACCAGGCATCGGTGGCAGCGTTCTTCACGCCGAACTCGCCGCCCTCGGCAGGCACATCGGCCTCGCACCACCAGATCAGATCCTCGCCATTGCGCTGCATATCCTGACCCGCCCAGTCGTTAAAAGAGGCCCAGAGCTTCATATCGTAGCTCAGTTCCGTCTGGGGCTTCTCTTCCGCATCGCCCAGGCGCTCATAGGACAGGCGGCACAGGGACAGGGTCTCCGCATCGGTCACCAGGATCAGGCGGTACTTGCCGTCCTCCATGACCTGGATGTTGGCGCCGGAGTCGAAGGCATTTTCGCCGCTGCACAGCACGGCGGTCTCGGACTTGTCTGCCAGATGACCGGCATCAATGCTGCTGGAATTATCCCAAGCATAGCCCTCGCCGATGACGGCGATCTTAAAGGCATCGCCCTGGTAGAGGTTCACATCGATATAGAAGGTGTTGAATTCACCCTCCATGGGCTTGAGCAGGTAGTCATCCTGAGGCCAGATCTTACCCCAGGCGTTGTCGGGGTAACCGGCCAGGGCACCGGCCAGCATCCAGGGGCGCTCATCCACCTTGCCGGACTTCCAGGCCACAAAGACCTTGGTATCGGCGGTAATGGGCTGGGTGAAGTCAAAGGGGCGCTTCAGGGCAGGGGTGGCATAGAAGCCCTCTACGATATAGCCCTCCTTGGTCACCTCGGGGGTGGCGACGGTGCTGCCGTCTTCTACCTGCAGCTCCTGCTGCACGCTCTGATCCGTGCTGTCCTGGAAGATCACCGTCCAGACGGTGGGCTCCGTGGGCTCGGTGGACTCGGTGGTGGACTCTGCCGCAGGCGCCTCGTTGCAGCCCCAGACCAGCACCAGGGCCAGGATCAGTAGGCAAGATAATAGGACTTGTTTCAGCAGTTTCATGGTAAGTACCCTCCTGTATGATTTTTTGCAAACGGTTTACTTAACCGCTTAAGTATTGTCATTATATGGTAGAATTTTCTCTTTGTCAAGCCCCGATTTGTGGAAATTGTCTGTTTGTAACGCTTTTGTGAATTGCCTTGCAAATTCTGCCTGTTCTGTGTTATAATAAGAAAAATGCCCAAAGGAGCAAGTGACTATGTTTTTAGATGCAAGCCGTGTGCAGTACCGCAAGCCCCAGCTGGTGGAGGTGATTTGCCAGCTGCGTTTCCCTGCGATTTTGTCCATCGGGGCCAAGGACCCTGTGGAGTTCCAGGAGCGCATCCGCAGAGAGTATCCCCGTTACTCCCGTAATATTGAGAAGCTGCCCCCCAAGCTCATGGGCCAGCCCGGCAATATGAAGCTCCAGGAGCAGCCCGATGTGGTCAACCACCAGTTCCTCTCCGCCGATGGCCGCTGGAAGGTGAATATGACCAATACCTTCATCGCCCTGGCCACCCCGGCCTACACCACCTGGGAGGAGTTCGCCGCCCGTCTGGATGCGGTGCTGGCCAATTTTGTGGAGGTCTATGAGCCTGCCTTCTTTGAGCGCATCGGCCTCAGATACATCAATGCCTTCTCCCGCCGTGCCCTGGATCTGGATGGCTACAACTTTGCCGACCTGATCCAGCCTGCCTACCTGGGCCTTATGGGCGAGGAGGATGTGCAGGAGCGGTCCTTCCTCCATGCCTCTCAGGAGGCGGAGCTGAACCTGGCTGGCGGCTGCCGCCTGAAGCTGAAGTGCGGCCCCGGTATGGTCAAGCGGGGCAAGCAGGAGGATAAGGAGATCAAGTTCATCTTAGATAACGACCTGTACATGGCCGGCAAGGTAGAGATCCCCTACTGCGCCGCCGCCCTGACCACCGTCCATACCCACGCTGACCGGGCGTTCCGGGGCGCGATCACACAAACCCTCCACAATGCCATGGAGCCGGAGGAGATCTGACAGGAGGAGCATAAATGCCCTTTTTCTACTACTACGACTGGTCCTATCTGCTTCTGGTGCTGCCTGCCCTGATTTTTTCCATCTGGGCCAGCAGCCGTGTGAACAGCACCTTTCGAACCTACAGCCAAATGCGCACCTGCCGCGGCATGACCGGGGCCGATGCCGCCCGTGCGGTGCTGGCGGCCAACGGGGTCAGTGGTGTGCGCATCGAGCACGTTGCGGGAAATCTGACGGATCACTATGACCCCAAGAGCAATGTGATCCGCCTGTCTGACAGTGTCTATGCCGCCTCCACCCCTGCCGCCATCGGTGTGGCCGCCCATGAGGCCGGCCATGCGGTGCAGTATGCCCAGGACTACGGCCCCATTAAATTCCGTGCCGCCATTGTCAAGGCCACCAACATCGGCTCCAGGCTGTCCATGCCCCTGATCCTCATCGGCATTCTCTGCATGGCGCTGCCCATGTTCGCCGCCCTCAGCGACTTTTTCTACTATGTGGCTGTATTCGGGGTGCTGTGCTTCGGTATGTGCGTGGTATTCCAGCTGGTCACCCTGCCCACGGAGTACAATGCCAGCCGCCGGGCTCTGAAGGCCATTGAGAGCAGCAATCTGCTTACGGCAGAGGAGCAAAAGGGAGCCAAAAAGGTACTCTCTGCCGCTGCCCTGACCTATGTGGCCGCCTTAGCGGTATCGCTGACACAATTTTTGCGCCTGCTGATGATCGTGGGCCGCAGAAGGAGGAACTAAAGTCCCCTATGAAGGATATCAAAGCAATTATCTCCAAGAATATCACCGAGCTGCGGCAGAAGTCCGGCATGACCCAGCTGGAGCTGGCAGAACGGCTGAACTACTCCGATAAGGCGGTGTCCAAGTGGGAGCGGGGCGAGTCCCTGCCGGATATTACGGTGCTGCTGGAGATCGCCAAGCTCTACCTGGTTACCTTGGACTACCTGGTAGAGGAGGAGCACACCGCTCCCAAGAAGCAGAAACGTGAAAGCGGCCACCGCTACAACCGGGGCTTTATCACGGGCATCTCCGTGCTGCTGGTATGGTTCATTGCCATGCTCTCCTTCGTGCTGGTCTCCCTGATCGCACCGGAGGAGCAGTTCCAGTGGCTGGCCTTCCTGGCGGCGGTGCCGGTATCCTGCATCGTGTGGCTGGTGTTCAACAGCGCCTGGTTTGATGTGCGGGTCAATTACCTCATCGTCTCCCTACTTATGTGGTCCGGCCTGGCCACGCTGCACATCTCCTTTTTGGCCCTGGGCATCAATATCTGGCTGATCTACCTTCTGGGCATCCCCGGGCAGATCATCATCCTCATGTGGTCGGGCATCAAGATCCGCAAAAAGCCCACCGAGTCCAAAACAGAATCAGAATAAGCAAAAATATGGGGAACAATTCGACAAAAATCCATCGCAGCCACAGCTTGCGATGGATTTTCCATGTTCCCCAAACCGATAAACGGAAATTTATATTTGGTGAATAACGAATGGTGAATGGTGAATAATGGAGGTATCGGCTCCGCCGATTTATTTAAAATCAATGCGCAAAGCGCATACCTTCGCCATTCACCATTCACGATTCATCATTCACCACTCCAACGCTAAATTTCCGTTTACATGATTTACCCATCCGACATCCCGTGTCCTGTTCCTGTAAAACGGCATTTCTCGCTTTGTGTCGTGGATTTTCGGAAGCTTTGACGGTAGGATGAACGGCGAAAGGAGGGCTCATTTTGAACCAGGAAAAAATAGGAGCATTTCTGAAGCATCTGCGCAAGGAAAAGGGGCTGACCCAGGAGCAGCTGGCGGAGAAGTTTTATGTCTCTTCCCGAACGGTTTCCCGATGGGAGACGGGCAGCAATCTGCCGGATCTGAGCATGCTCATAGACCTTGCAGACTTCTATGAAGTAGACATTCGGGAAATGATTGACGGAGAAAGGAAAAGCGAGACCATGGATCAGGAAACCAAAGACACCATAAAAAAAGTCGGAGAGTACGTGGAGGAAAAAAGTAAAAAGCTGAAAAACAAGCTGATCAACTTAGCAGGCAGCGCAGCGATTTTCCTTCTGATTTGCATACGGCTCTTCCAGGAGGAGACCAAGGGGGCGCTTTACGGCATCGTCCCCGAGGCTATTTGCGGTCATATCATGACCGTAGCCATGGGACTGTGCATTGCAGCCACAGCGCTGCTGTATATGCACATTTTCGGCCTGTTCGACAAAATCTACCGCTGGAAAATGCAGCGCAGAAAAGCAAAGGAAGAAGAATAGCCGGAATAGCGCCGGACAAAACCGTGTCGTTGCATACTACGATACTGTTTTCACAAACAGGGGCGACATCAAGTGATTGATGCCGCCTCCGGTTTTTTTACTCTTTTTTGTAAATCACCAATACATTGTCCAGAGATGTGTATTCGCTGTATCCGTTCTCTTCCAACAGAGCGATGAGATTATCAAGACCGTTGGCATTGCTGCCGATTGCGTATTTCTTGTAATCGTTGCTGGCAGATGGCCTCAGAACCACATACTTAGTCTCCAGCAGATGCGCTTCAGAGCAGTAGCGAATATCGTATAAGACTTCCCGCTGGGACAGATGGGCGGTGTAGAATGTGGTGGCGGCGACCGATGCATCGTCGGGGATTGTGTTCAGGGTATCACGAAGCTGCTGATATTCATCGTAATACCGGATCGCTTGCACCGGATACTTCATGGCTTTTGGCACCACAACAGCACCAAAACATGCCGCACTGACGATTGCTGCCGCAGCCAGGGCAAACATACGCTGCCGGTTGCGCTTCAAGTCCGCCAGATTTACCACGGTCAGATGCATCAGGAATGCCGTGGAGCCAAAGGTATACTGGAAGAAAATATCATGCTGATACGGATAGTCCGACATGAGGTTGACCAGAATATAGGGAATCAGCAGAATATACCGCTCATACCGTCTTGTCAGCAGCGGCAGTCCCAGCAGAGGAAGAAGCGTCATGGCGATGAAATACAGCTTTTCCGCATCGACGCATTCGTAGATCGCTTTCATGGGGCTGAGAATCACGGACTTTATGACGGAAATCAAAGAGTGCGATCCATCGTACATAAAGTTTTTGTATCGGTAGGTCATGACACCGTCACCGCTTTTTGCAAGATATCCGGTAACGAGGAAGAACCAGACAAGAGAAACAGCGAGCAGCACGATTCCCGTAACGAGATTCTGCACGTCCGATTTCTTGAACCGCAGAGCCGTTTTCACGACCAGCCAGAGGGCAACCACTGCCACATATACTGCGGCATCCTCTTTGACCATCAGTGTAAGCAAAGCGGCAACAGCGGTAATGGCCGTGTTCCTTTTGCCGATACCGTAAAACAGCCAGAGGATCAGGGGCGTGAGAAAACAGTTTTCGTGAATATCGTAGCTTGTGCCGCCGGAGAACGCCGGGTACAGAAGCAGCACAGCACACATCGACATCCGCTGCACGCCGGTCAGGCCATGGAGTTTTCCGATTTTCCAAAGAGGGATCACCGCTGAGGTTATGACCGCCGCTTGAAGCACCTGCAAGGTGGCAGGGGTGGGAGCCAGCCGGTAGAACGGCAGCAAAAGGTAGTAAATGGGAGAGACATGAACAGCAAAGTGAGACAGCTGACCATCCCGTTCCAAAGTCGTCGTTGGCAGCCCCGACACCTTCATATTGTAAAACATCTGGGAGAAGATACCAAAATCGAATGTCGGGGAGCTGAAGCTGTACACCCGTCCCACGGTCCAGGCGCTGACAAACAGGAAGAAAACAGCAGACAATCCCACTGTGAGCCAAATGTACGATTTGTGCGCTTTCTTTCCAACGACAACAGGCTCCGGGGATTTGTCCCGGCCATAGATTCCGAAAACAGCCAGGATAAGCAGCACCAATAGGCAAACCACCAGAAAGGGCCATGTAAAGGAGAACCTCAGTGCGATAGTCGCAAGAACCGCAAATGCGGCAACAAGGCACCATCGCTCCGCTTTCTCCGTCTGAAGGAAGAGGGAAATTCCGGTCAGCAGGACGGCAATGCCGCAAGTAAGGCCAAGCACCCGGACAAAAGACATTTGCGCCAGAGCCTCCGACCTTACGGGATTTTGCAGCTCTTTTGGCAGAAGGAAAATCTCTGTTACAACAGCCAATAGCCAGGAGAGGAGCATGCGGCGCAGGATATCCGCCATTTGGACTTTCGTACGGCTCTTTAACGCAGGCATTTTGAAGCCCCCTTTCTGTTTGGGCAAGACCTTTTCTTTACCCCTTCAAGTAAAGCGCCGGGAAGCAGGGAAACCATAAAAATGGGAACCGTAATACAAAAGATGACAAGCGCATAATGCGCCGGGGTGTGCCAAGCCGGAACCAGTTTGTAGCACCACGCATCAAACAGGTGGGATAAAAGGCATGACAATCCCCAAGCCCAGCAGCCCCTTTGCACTTTGCAAATGCCGCAAAAGGAGATTCACAAAGGGGCTCAGCAAAACCAATCCCGGTTCTCGTTTGGGCATAGAAAAGACACCTCCTGTACCCACATGGTACAAGAGATGTCTGTCATAAACTTGGGATAATTCTTACAGATCTCTTTCAGTTTTTGGGAAGCTGGACAATAGCGCTGAATTGGTCGCCGTCCACACTGACCCGGAAGGAGCCGCCAACGGACTCCGTATAGGTCTGCGCAATGGCGAGACCCAGGCCGCTGCCCTTTGTGGATCTGGCTTTGTCACCACGGGCGAAGCGCTGCAGGATCTCATCCGGCTGAAAGTCCATTTCGTAGGAGGCAGTATTTATCATGCGAATGCGGTAGCTGTCGGCTGTTTCTCCGATTTCCAGGTAAATCCGGGTGCCGGCAAGGGCATATTTGATGGCATTGCCCAGCAGATTGGCAAATACCTGGTGCAACCTTGCTCCATCGGTAACGACCGGGATGGAGTCCGCTCCATACCGTCGCCGTACAGTAAGACCGGCGTTCACAAGCTGATCGTCGAACAGGCCGATGGTCTGTTCCAGCAGTCGCACAAGGTCGATCCGGTCTTTTTTGCTTTCTGCAACACCGCTGGAAACCTTGGTCAGCTCAAAGAGGGATTCCACAAGCTCATTCATATACCCGGCCTTCTGATGCAGGCGGCGAAGCTGCTCTTGCCCCTGAGGAGACAGGGTTTCCTTTTGCAGCAGCTCACTGTAGCCGAGAATGGAGGTAAGCGGAGTGCGGAGATCGTGCGAGACGTTGGCAATCAGTTCCACCTTAAAGCGCTCGCTGGTGACAGCCGTGCGAACGGCTTCCTCATGCTGTGCCTGCACATCCAGAAGCTGTGCTTCCGTTTGGGCAAAGGCACCGTCGCCAACGGTGATTGGCTTGCCCTGCTGATAGTTACTAAGCTGCTTTTTGAAGTGGCTGAGATCCGTGCCGTACTTCCAGAGGCACAGGATGCCAAAAACAGAAGTTGCCCCAAAGCCGGCGACACAAATCCAAAATGCTCCATAGCTCCGTGCCCCCGAAAAACAGGCAAGAACGGCGAAAGGAAGGAGAATCCAGGCAACAAAAACCAGCAAGGACAGCTGCGGTGTGCGGCACCCCTTGGCAATTCTCTGCACCGAGCACCAGGAAAGAGAAAAACCTGCCCGAATCCAGCCGTACAATTCTCTGGCACAGAGCAGTATCACAAAGGCGCAAACGAACGCAGAAAGCAGGAGGAAGGTCTGCGTTGTGCCCCACCGGAAGCTGTGCGCCATAGTGATCGATCTATGATATGCCGCTGCCAGCAAAGCGAGAGTGAAGCAAAGGCCATCCGGCCCGAGAATTGCATTTTTCTGCGACAGCACAAAGCACGCAAGGGCTCCGGCGATCACGGCGGCAAGGGAAAGGATCATACCAAGCGTTCGCTCTGAGCGGGCGTTTTCCACAGGCACATTTCCCGTGGGGTTTGAATCGACGACGGTGGATGAGACGGTTCGTTCCTCGCTGGGATGCACAGCTTCCGGGGGTTCTGATACGACGATAGTGGTTGAGACAGTTCGTTCTTCACTGGGATGCACAGTTTCAACCGTCGAAGGAGGGATCGATGCCTCTGTAGGCGCATAGGTTGTTGCAGCGCTGTACTCGGTACGCTCCTTCAGCATCGGATGCCCAAAGGCCCAGCACACAGCTGCAACGAAAATCAGGAGTATGGCAATGATGTTACGGCGCTTCAAAGACATATCCAATCCCCCAAACGACTTTCAGATACTCCGGTTTTTTGGGATTCAGCTCCAACTTTTCCCGGATGCGGCTGATGTGAACCATGACCGTGTTCTCCACGGCATAGGCATCGCTCTCCCATACCCGTTCATAGATTTCCTCCGCAGAGTAAACCCGGCCGGGATTGGACATCAGCACCTGGAGAATCTTAAACTCCGTTGCGGTAAGCCGAACGGCCTCGCCCCGGACAATGAGCTGCTTTGTGGCGATATTGAGAATTATGCCACCGACTCGGATCTGGTCGTTGGATTGTGTTTCCCGGATAGAGCCCAGATCGTCATAGCGGCGAAGGAGTGCTTTTACCCTTGCAAGCAGCTCCTGCTGATAGAAGGGCTTGACCAGGTAATCATCCGCCCCTGCTTCCAGGCCGAGCACACGGTCTGAGCCCTCAGCTTTTGCGGACAGCATCAGGATGGGGACATTGTGATTTTGGCGGATCCGCATGGTGGCTATGATGCCGTTGCATTGGGGCATCATAACGTCCATAATGATAAGGTGTGGGGGTTTCGTGTTCACCAAATGACAGGCAGCTTCGCCATCGTGCGCCGTCAGCACCTGATAGCCTGCCTGCTTCAAAGCGGTTTCGATAATATTGACGATAGAAAAGTCATCATCAACCACAAGAATCTGATATACATCTGCCATAGAAAGCCCTCTAAATCCAAGATAATTGCCTGATTTCTGCAGCAGGCTTATGAATCCTCGTAGGGGGTATCTGCCATGCCTTCTTTTTGCAGGCGGCTGACCAGGCGATCCAGCCGGGGCTTCAGGAGGCGGCGGAACCAGCTCTGTGCCCCAAAGAGCCGTACCAAGGTGGGGCTGAGAGCATAGTAGCTACGAATGAACAGCCGGCCAAAGGTGGTCTTTGCCAGTTTGTCGTCCCGATAGCGGCGCAGCACCCACACCTGGGGGCAATCGTAGGAGCCATAGACCGCCGTTGCCACATAGCAGCCGCCCTTTTTCAGCTTGGGGGCGGTATAGCGGGGGTTGTACTTACGGATCTTGCGGCCGTAGGAAAAGATCTTCTGCTCGCTGGCCCGCTTATCCTGGAGGGAGGGGTGGAGCAGGGCGTGCTGCTTGGTGCCCTCCTCCCAGCAGAGAGCCGCCAGATCGCTGTGGCGCTCTTTAAAGACAAAGCTCAGCAAATCGCCCAGATGGTAAAGCGCATCCCGGCAGCAGGTGCCCTCCACCACGAATTTCGCATTCTCGAAGATCCTGTCCCGGACGACCTGGTCATAGTGGGCGCTCTTGGAGCTGTAAAACAGCCGCTTTGCCACCTCGATGGTCCGGTGGCTCAGCTCCTCCAGCGCCGCCCGCTCCTCCTTGGGATCTGTCACATGGTCGCTGATCAGCCGCAGCACCAGCTCCTGGCAGTCATATAACCGCTCTGCCATCTCCGCAATCTCATTCAGGCGGCAGTTCTGCGCCTCGAAATAGACACTATAGAACCAGGGGTCCCAGAGGTCGGGATCCTTCAGCAGGGCCAGCTCATAATAGCGCTTCGCCCGGTGCCCCTGGCCGGCCTCCATGGCTCGGCGGGCCAGCAGCCGCAGCTTCTGCCCGTCCTCCGGCTCCCCGGGAGGATCGCTCTGCAGGAGCTTTCTGGCCTCTTCCAATGTATATTTACTTTGACAATAGCGGCAAACATATAGTCCATGCTCCTTCACCAGAGCATTGCTGCCGCAGATCTCACAGATCATGGTCTGCATTGAGTTTCCTCCGTTTTGTCGGAATGTGTGTTGCTGCGCAAATGCGAGATAAGCTCACGTTGTTCACTTGCGATATGATATAAATTCCTCATGCGCCGCAGCGCAATTCATGGCAAGGCCAATTCATGATTGCTTGCAATCAATTCATGCGGCCGCTCGGCTGCAATTCATTGAATCAAGCCTTTGCAAGGCAAACGATTGATTCTACATGGCTGCAGCGAGGGAACATATCCAGGGCCTCTGCGTGGAGAAGCTTGTAATTTTTTTCGCACAGTAACTTGACATCTCTTGCTAAGGTTGCCGGGTCGCAGCTGACGTAGACCACTTTTTTGGGGGACATTTGGGCGATGGCTTCCATGACATCCCGGGACAGGCCCTTTCGGGGCGGATCTACCACGATCACGTCGGGGCGAATCCCCTCCTGGCTGAATTTCTGAGCGGCCTGGCCTGCATCGGCGCAGAAGAACTCCGCATTCTCGATGCCGTTGCGCCGGGCATTATCCTTCGCATCGGCAATGGCCGCCTCTACCAGCTCTACGCCGATGGCCTTCTTTGCCTTCTGCGCCAGGCAGAGGGTGATGGTTCCGGTGCCGCAGTAGAGATCCAGGACGGTCTCCTCTCCCGTGAGGCCGGCGGCGGCAATGGCCTTGGCATAGAGCTTCTCCGCCTGATCCCGGTTGACCTGGTAGAAGGAACGAGGCGAAATACGAAAACGGAGGCCGCAGAGCACATCCTCAATATAGTCTGCGCCCCAGAGGGTGCGGGTCTTCTCCCCCAGGACGGCATTGCCCTTTCGGGTATTGGTATTGAGGGTCAGGGAGCGGAGATTCGGCAGCTTCTGGCGCAGGGCGGCGATCAGCTCCTTCTCCCGGGGCAGCTTCTCCCCATTGGCCACCAGGCAGACCAAGAGCTCCCCCGTGGCAGCGCCCAGACGGACAAAGATATGGCGCAGGAGGCCCTTGTGGTTCACCTCATCATAGGGGCTGATGCGGTACTCCTTGGCCCAGGCCAGGACGGCTGCCTTGGCCTCGTCTGCGATCTCCGGCTGGATCAGGCAGCGGTCGATGGAGATCAGCTCGTGAGTCCCCTTCTTATAAAAGCCTGCCTCTACAGTCTTTTTCCCCATGGCTACGGGGTACTGGGCCTTGTTACGGTAGCTTTGGCAGCTTTCGGCAGCGGTGATGGGCATTTCCCGGAGCGACTGGCCGCCCAAACGGTTCAGGGCATCCAGCACACGCTGGGCCTTGATGGCGGTTTCCGCTTCATAGGTGATATGCCAGAAGTCGCAGCCGCCGCAGAGCTTGGCATAGGGACAAAGGCGGTTGACTCGCAGGTCGGATTTTGATATAATCGTTTCGATCTTACCGAAGGCATTGTTTTTCCCGATATGGGTGATGCGCAGGTCATAGACCTCGTCGGGCGCTGCATTGGGCACGAACACGGCGCAGCCCTCCACCCGGCAGACTCCCTGCCCTTCGCTGGTAAAGCCTGTGACTGCGGCACGGTAGATCTCGTTTTTCTTCAGCATAAGCACTTCTCCTGTTTCACGTGAAACACATATTCTCCCCTATTATACTACAGTTTTTTGACTTCGTAAAGGTGATTTCATGCTTCGTTACGAAAATTGCACCCTTTGTCCTCGGCAATGCGGCATTGACCGCACAAGGGGCGAAACAGGCTTCTGCCAAATGCCCGGCAGGCTCACCGCCGCAAGGGCCATGCTCCATGTGGGCGAAGAGCCCTGCCTCTGGAGCGGAAAAGGCACAGGAGCGGTCTTTTTCAGCGGCTGCAGCCTCCGCTGCTCCTACTGCCAGAATGCCCAGATCTCCCTGGGCTGCAAGGGTCTGGAGATTGACTCCCAGCGGTTACGGGAGATTTTCTTAGAGCTGATCCAGGAGGGCGCTACCTCCATCGACCTGGTAACGCCCAGCCATTTTCTCCCGGAGATCCTGCCTGCCCTGCAGCCCAAGCTGCCCGTTCCCATGATCTATAACTGCGGCGGCTATGAGCGTGTGGAGACCCTGAGAGAGCTGGAGGGCCTGGTGGACATCTATCTGCCGGATTTTAAGTACAGCGATAACAACCTGGCATATCGGCTTTCCGCCGCAAGAAATTACCGGGAGATCACCTCAAAAGCCCTGCAGGAGATGTACCGCCAGGTAGGAAGCCCGGTTTATGCTCCCAATGGGCAGATGCTGCGGGGGATGCTGATCCGGCATCTGGTGCTGCCGGGCTATGTGGATAACTCCCTGGGTGTGCTGGACGAGATCGAGAGGCTGTTTCCCAAAAAGGATGTACCCATCAGCCTGATGAGCCAGTATGTACCAATGGGCAGACCGGAGCCGCCCCTTGACCGCAGAGTCACGGAGGACGAATATGCCGCCGTGCTATCCTGGATGGACTTCTGCGGTCTGCAGGAGGGTTTTCTGCAGGAAGCCGGTGCTGCCACCACGGAGCTGCTCCCACAATTTGATTTTAGAGGAATTTTGTAAAACAAACGTTTGCAATTTTCCCGGATCTGTGATATACTGAGAAAAACGAAGGGAAAGGCTGTGAGCGTATGCCACGCAAGAGCAACAAGCGCCAGGAGATCCTCAATTTTCTCCGCCAATTTTCTGCGGAGAATGGCTATGCCCCCTCAGTAAGGGAGATCATGCAGGCCGTGGGCCTTCGCTCCACCGCTTCCGTCCACTATCATCTCAGCGAGCTGGATAAATCCGGCCAGATCCATGTGGACGGCGCAAAGAACCGGGCCATCCGTGTGCAGAGCAGCCGGGGTGTCCCCCTGATCGGCGTGGTCACGGCGGGCCAGCCCATTTTAGCCGTAGAGAATATCGAGGGCTATGTCCCCTGGGAGGGCGATGAGGAGTGCTTCGCCCTGCGGGTTCGTGGCGACTCCATGATCGAGGCCGGTATTTTTGAGGGCGATAAGCTCATTGTCCGCCCCCAGGAGACCGCCATCCACGGGGAGATCGTGGTTGCGCTGCTGGAGGATGAAGCCACGGTAAAGCGCCTGCATAAGAAAAACGGCGAGGTCTGGCTCATGCCGGAAAACCCGGCCTACGAGCCCATCGATGGCCGAAATGCCCGGATCTTAGGCAAGGTCAAGGCGGTAATTCGGGAATATTAATCGGAATGAGAAACAGTGTTTCACGTGAAACACTGTTTTTTGTTGAAAACAGAAAATTTCTATCTCTGCTCCCCTAACCCTTGAAAATAAAAAAACTCTGTGCTATGATATCTGCAGAAATCAGAGAGGAGGCAGCATCTTGGGGAAGATCATTGCTGTCGTAAACCAAAAAGGCGGTGTGGGTAAGACCACCTCCGCCGTCAATCTGACCGCAGCCCTTACCGCCAGCGGCGCAAAGGTGCTGCTCTGCGATTTTGACCCCCAGGCCAATGCCACCAGCGGCCTTGGGGTGGAGAAAAAGTCCGCTCTCCACAGCGTCTACGATATGGTCATCGGCGGTGTTGCGCCGGAAAAATGCGTGGTTCACACCCGTTTTGGGGATGTGATCCCCTCAGCCGCCTCCTTGGCCGGTGCCTCCGTGGAGCTGATCTCCCTGGAAAAACGGGAATTCCGCCTGAAGGCCCAGCTGGACAAGCTGCGCTATGCCTATGACTATATCCTCATCGACTGCCCGCCCTCCTTAGAGCTGCTGACCCTCAATGCCCTCTGCGCAGCGGACAGCATCCTGATCCCGGTGCAGTGCGAATACTACGCTCTGGAGGGTCTTTCCGATCTCATGACCACCCTCCGTGCCGTAAAGCGGAGCCTCAATCCCAAGCTGGATATTTTCGGTGTGCTTCTGACCATGTTCGATGGCCGCACCAATTTCTCCAACCAGGTTGCCCAGGAAGTGCGGCGGCATTTCCCCGGAAAGGTCTTTGCTGCTGTGATCCCCCGGAACGTCCGCCTGGCAGAGGCCCCCAGCCACGGTCTGCCCATCCTGGCCTATGACCGCTCCTCCCGGGGCGCTGTGGCCTATCTCGCCGTTGCGGAAGAGATCCGCAGAAAGGGGTAACCTATGTGTGCAAAACCAAAGGGCCTGGGCCGTGGTCTGGGTGCCCTCATCGATGATTTTACTTCCTCTCCGGAGCAGCAGGCCGTGACCAGCCTCCCCCTGCAGAAGGTGGAGCCCAATCCCGACCAGCCCCGGCGAAATTTTGACGAAGACCAGCTTCTGACCCTGGCCGACTCCATTCGGGAGCATGGCATTCTCCAGCCCCTGGCCGTCCGTGCCGTGGGCGAGGGCTACTACCAGATCATTGCCGGTGAGCGCCGCTGGCGTGCCGCCCGGATCGCCGGTCTTTCCGAAGTGCCGGTGGTGGTGATCGAGGCCGATGACAAGACCGTCATGGAGCTGGCCCTGGTAGAAAATCTCCAGCGCCAGGACTTAAATCCCATGGAAGAGGCCGAAGGCTACCGCAGCCTCATGCAGGAATTCGGCATGACCCAGGATCAGGCCGCCCAGCGTGTGGGGAAGTCCCGTCCGGCCGTGGCCAATGCCCTGCGCCTTCTGGCGCTGCCGGAGGAGATCCGTCAGCTGGTGATCGATGGCAGCCTCTCTGCAGGCCATGCCCGTGCGGTGCTGAGCCTGCCCAATGAGAAGCTGCAGAAGGTCGCCGCCCAGAAGATCGTCGCCCTGGGCCTCTCCGTCCGTCAGGCCGAGACCATGTGCAAGACCATGGCCAAAGAAAAAGCACCGGAGCCCGAAGTGAAGCCCCTCAGCGTCAACTATGTGGGCGAATGCGAGAAGGCCCTGACCCGTCATCTGGGCCGCAAGGTCAAGATCGTCAGCGGCAAACGCAAGGGCCGCTTTGAGCTGGAGTTCTATGACCAGGACGATCTGCAGCTGCTTTATGAGGCGCTGCTGTCCTTAGAGGCGAAAAAATGATCCGTTTAGAGAAACTCAACCGGGACAATTGGCGGGAAGCCACCTTTGTCTCCACCGATCCCCAGCACAAATGCCCTCTGGATGAGGAGTGGGTCACCAGCACGGCCTTTTCCATTGTCCAGTCGGTCTTTGAGCCGGAATGGGAGAGCCGCCTGATCTTAGACGATGATAAGATCATCGGCTTTGTTTTCTACGGCTGGTGGGACGAAAAGAATGCCCCGTTACTTTGCAGATATGCCATCGACTACGATCACCAGGGAAAGGGCTACGGCCAGGCCGCCTTACCGGTGATCCTACGGGAGCTGCAGCAGCAGTACCACAGCGACGGCATTTACCTGACCCTGGAGAAGGAAAACACCCGAGCCGTCCATATTTACGAAAAATTTGGCTTCCGCCCCACCGGCGAACAGGACGAGGGCGAAGACATCTACTATTTACCCTTTACTAAAACTGAACCATGAGGTGACACCAATGATAGACATCAGAAGAATTAAGGACGATCCTGAGAAGGTCAAGGCCGGTTTCCGTGCCAAGGAAGTGGACTGCGACCAGCAGGTGGATCGCATTTTAGCGCTGGATGCCCAGCGCCGTGCCCTGATCCTGGCCACGGAAACCAGCAAGGCCGAGCAGAACAAGGTCTCCAAGGAGATCCCCATGCGCAAAAAGGCCGGCGAGGACGTGGCCCCCATCTTCAAGCGCATGGGCGAATTGAAGGCCCAGATCGCCGAGAACGACAAGAAGCTCACCGAGGTAGAGGCGGAGTACCGCACCCTGATGCTTTCCCTGCCCAACCTGCCCGACGAGGATCTGACCCCCGGCGGCAAGGAGAATAACGAGCCTCTGCGCTACATCGGCGACAAGCACGTCTTCGATTTTGAGCCCAAGCACCATGTGGATCTCTGCACCGACCTGGGCCTCATCGACTATGAGCGCGGCACCAAGCTGGCCGGCTCCGGCTTCTGGATCTATAAGGGCATGGGCGCCCGTCTGGAGTGGGCCCTGCTGAACTACTTCATGGACTGCCACCTGGCCGATGGCTACGAGATGGTGATCCTGCCCCATATGCTGGAGTACCGCTGCGGCGAGACCGCAGGTCAGTTCCCCAAGTTTGCCGATGAGGTCTATAAGATCGAGAACCCCACCGATGAGCGTATGCACTTCATGCTGCCCACCGCTGAGACTGCCCTGGCCTCCCTCCACAGAGACGAGATCCTCACCGAGGCCGACCTGCCCCACAAGCTCTTCGCCTACACCCCCTGCTTCCGCCGAGAGGCCGGCAGCCACAGAGCCGATGAGCGTGGTATGGTCCGTGGTCACCAGTTCAATAAGATCGAGATGTTCCAGTACACCCTGCCTGAGAAGTCCGATGAGGCCTTTGAGGAGCTGGTAGCCAAGGCTGAGGCTCTGGTTCGGGATCTGGGCTTCCATTTCCGCACCGTGAAGCTGGCAGCAGGCGACTGCTCCGCCTCCATGGCCAGAACCTACGACATCGAGATCCTCATCCCCTCCATGAACGGCTACAAGGAGGTCTCCTCCGTCTCCAACGCCCGTGATTACCAGGCACGCCGTGGCAACATCCGCTTCCGCCGTGAAGCCACCGGCAAGACTGAATTTGTTCATACGCTCAACGGCTCCGGCCTTGCAACCTCCCGGATCTTCCCCGCCATGGTAGAGCAGAATCAGCGTGCTGATGGCTCTGTTGTGGTGCCCGAAGTCCTGCGGAAGTATCTGGGCGGCCTTGAGATTATTGAAAAGAAATAAACTATAAAGAAAGGAGGAAATCTCTATGGCAAAGAAAGAAAAGAAGAAAAAGGGCGGTCTCCTGAAGGAATTTAAGGAGTTCGCCATCAAGGGCAATATGTTTGATATGGCCATTGGCGTTCTCATCGGCGGTATTTTCAAGGATCTGGTCACTGCCTTCACCAACAACATCATCATGCCTATCGTCAACGTCTTCACCGGCAGCATTGACTTCTCCAAGTGGAAGATCGCTCTGCCCTCCCTGTTCGGCGCAAAGCTCGACCCCGAGACCGGCGAGGAGATCATCAATTACCTGACTCTGGGTGATTTCATCTCCGCCGTGATCAGCTTCCTGATCCTGGCCTTCGTGGTGTTCCTGATGGTCAAGGGCGTAAACAAGCTCCGCACCATGGGCAAGAAGGAAGAGGAAGAGGCTCCCGCCGCTCCTCCCGAGCCCTCCAATGAAGAAAAGCTTCTCACCGAGATCCGTGATCTGCTGAAGGACAAGTAATTTTACATTGAAATAGCCGCAGCGCATAGATATGCAATCTTATGCGCTGCGGTTATTTTTGATTCATTTTGTCAAATTTTGTCAAAATCGTTCAAAAATCCTTCATTCTTGTCGGAATTAAGTCTCTTTTGTCAAAAACTTTTTGAATTATCTCCTTTATTCTCCTTGCAAAAGCTCGAAGCATATGGTAAATTAGATGCACCGTGTTGAAAACGGAAAACAAGGAGGAGGAAAACTGTAAAATGGAAAAGATGTATCGGGTCTTGCTTGCCAATAATTCCGAGGAATTCAGCAACAAGCTGGCAAGCGTCCTGAAGCAGTCTGACCGCTATGCTGTAGTGGGAGCGGCAAACGATGGTGCCCGTGCCATAGATCTGCTGCGGCAGGTTCGGCCGGAATTTTTGGTCGTTGACACCATGCTGGTGCAGGCAGACGGGATCGCCGTGATCCGGGCTGCCAACGCTTTGGAGAGGAAGCCCCGTGTGCTGGTGCTTGCGGATCTGATGACGGAGTATCTGTCTACCCTGCTGGTGTCTCTGGGGGTACATTATGTGATCTTAAAGCCCTGCACCTGCCACAGCGTGCTGGAGCATCTGGATGAGATGCGGGAGGAGCTGGGTGCGAAACGGTCTCCGGCACGGCTGAACAAGGTCAATATTGAGACCATGGTCACTTCCACCATCCACGAGATCGGTGTTCCCGCCCATATCAAGGGCTATCAATATCTGCGGGAGGCGATTATCCTTGCGGTGCGGGATATGGATGTGATCAATGCCATTACCAAGGTTCTCTATCCCCAGGTGGCCAAGACCTTTGCCACCACACCCTCCCGGGTGGAGCGGGCCATCCGCCATGCCATTGAAGTTGCCTGGGATCGGGGCGACCTGGATACCCTGCAGCGCTTCTTTGGCTATACCGTCAGCAATACCAAGGGCAAGCCTACCAATAGTGAATTCATCGCTCTCATTGCGGACAAGCTCCAGCTTCAGCTCAAAAGTGCAGAGGCCGGAAATTTCTGAGCGCTTTCCAAAAAACTCCCCCCGGCGCAAGGGCATTGCGCCGGGGGGAATTTTTTGCATTTCTTAAAGATCGAAAAGTCTGGTGAAGCTCTCTGCCAGGATCAGCCGCCAGGATTCCTCATTGTGCTTTTTGTCCGGGTCGTAGGTTTCGTAGATCTTGTCGCCATCATAGCCGCAGTCTGTGAGAATGGTCTTCATACGGCGGGCGGTCTTCTCCAGCTCCTGCTCCAGGAGGTCAGCCCCGCCGCAGAAAATATGGAGCTTGGGCTGGGGACGGTTCTGCAGATCCAGGGTCTTGAGCCAGCCGTACCAGGCGCTCTCCTCGTAGAGACCGTAGGCCGGGGAATAGGAGATCACATAGTCATACACCCCCAGATCCCGCAGGGCGCAGTAGAGCCCGGCCAGGCCGCCCATAGAGGAGCCGCAGATCCCCATCCCGGTCTCGTCGACGTTGTATTTCTCCAGGATCAGGGGATGGACGGTCTTGCGCATAAAATCTGCCAGCTGATCCAGGTGTGTCCCGACCAGATGGTTCCGCTGCTCTGCCTTCGCCAGCTCCGAAATCGGCCCATAGCCCCTCAGATCCGGGAACAGCTCCGACATCCGCAGCAGGTCGGCATTATCAATGGCCACTACCAGGATCTCCTTGCCGTACTGCTCCTTCAGGGCCTGCAGCACAATATCCAGCTGCCAGCCGCCGTAGGGATCGGCATTTTGGGTATAGTCCCCCGCCCGGGAGAAGAGATTCTGGGCATCAAAGCAGTACAGCAGCCGGTAGGGCCTGCTGCCGTCATAGTCCTTGGGGACGAAGACGTTGATCTTCTTGCTGCATTCCGGGCGGTAGCGGAGGTTTTCCTCGTCCTGAAGCACATAGGTATCCACATGGCCGGTATCCTCCTCTGCGCAGAGGAAGGTCAGGGGGGTGGGATAGCCGGGGATCTTCTTATAGTCCACCGTCAGGGCCAGCTCACCGGGGAAGACCTTCCCCGTCTGCACGCCGTCTCCGCTGAAGGAGAGGCTCTGCAGCTGCTCGCTTTCCGGAGGAACCGCATTTCCCTCTCCGTCCCAGCCTTCCACCTTGACTGTCTGCCAGTGCTGTGTATTTAAAAAATTCATCTTTTTCATAGTATCCGCTCCTTTCCTTTATAGACCGAACTTTCTGCGGGCGAAGCCCCAAATGCCGCTCCCCCAGCGAAGCAGCAGTCCTGTGACTTTCTCGTAGAGAAACAGCATGGGCTTGGCCAGGGTCTTCTGCCGCAAGTATTCGATCCCGGTACACAGGAGGAATACTGCAGTCACGCTGAAGAGCATCCCCACGATCAGGAAAGGAGAATCCATGTATGCTCCATGGGGCAGCAGCTGCCGCCAGAGGAGCTTTCTCACGGCCGGGTTATCGTGGATCAGGTACACGCCAAAGGTGCAGCCTGCAATTCCATTGATCAGGGGATTGAAGAATGCTTTTCCGTAGATGGCCATGGAAAACAGCCCCAGAGAAGCCCCCATCACCAGCAGGGTATTGCTCTCAAAGAAAAACTTGCCATGGGAGTCAAAGATGCTCCATTTGGTTCCCAGAACTTCGAAGGCCAGGGTTGAGAGAAACAGCAGGGCGAAGCTGGCCAGTGTCACCAGGCGGCGCAGCCCTTTTCGGGAGAAGAGATTCTCCGGGTATTTGCGGAAGTAGGCCCCGATCAGATACAAAAACATAAAATGGGTCAGCTTGTTTCCACCCATCTGCATCCGGGTAAAGGTTGGGATCAGCACCCACAGGACACCGGCCAGAAGCAGCAGCTTCCGAAGGCCGGTTTTGCTCACGCTTTCCAGGAAGAGATTCAGGAAGGGGCTCAGCAGCGCCAGAAGAACATAGGCTGTAAAAAACCAGTATTCCTGGAATATGGTGGGCAAGAAAACCTCTGCCAGGGCTATCAGGCTATAGTCATAATCAAAAGCAAATTTACAGACCACAAAGAGGCTGATGGAGTAGAACCACACCTGTACAAAGAGTTTCCCAAGAGATGGCGCTTTTGTGCCTCTGGTGCAGAGAAAATATCCGGAGATCAGCACAAACAGATTATTTCCCAGACCGCCCAGCGCTCCCCATTGCACCAGCAGACGGTTCAGGCTCACGGAGCCGCCGTCGATCACAAAGCCGCTGTGGGCACAGATGTGGGATAGGACGATCAGCAGCATGGCAATGATCCGCAACAGCTCCAGAGCGGAGTTTCTTGCAGATTTTGTTGCGATATTTTGTTGATTCATGGGTTTCCCTCCCGGTTTTGGAAGATACTTCGTTTATTTTAGAAATCGATGGAGCAGCTTTTCATAGAGCTTGCTCCTGTAGGGCTGGTAGCGCATGGGCAGATCCAGCCAGCATTTTTTGTCCACGATGGATTTGTAGTGGGTGAAGGCATCGAAGCCCGTCTTGCCGTGGTAGGCCCCCATGCCGCTCTCCCCTACGCCGCCGAAGCCCATTTCGCTGGTGGCTAAATGGATCACTACGTCATTGATGCAGCCGCCACCGTAGCGCAGCTCTGTGGTCACCCGGCGGATATGCTCCTTGTCCGAGGAGAAGAGGTACAGCGCCAGGGGGCGCTCCTTCTTTTTCTGCTCGTTCAGGAGCTGCTCAAAGCGCTCGTAGGTCAGAACCGGCAGAATAGGGCCAAAGATCTCCTCACCCATGACCGCATCTGCCTCGGTGACACCATCGAGGATCGTGGGGGCGATGCGGCAGGCTGCGGCATCGTATTCGCCGCCCAGCACCAGCTTCTCCGGGTCAATGAGAGCCAAAAGCCGCCGGAAGTGCTTCTCATTGATGATCCTGCCATAGTCGGGGTTTTCCAGGGGGTTTTCGCCAAATTGCAGGCGGATCTGCTTCTTCAGCTCCTCCACCAGCTGCGGCTTCACCGAGGCATGGCAGTAAATATGGTCGGGAGCTACGCAGGTCTGGCCACAGTTCAGGAATTTGCCAAAGACAATGCGCTTGGCCGCTAAGGCCAGGTCGGCGCTCTCCTCTACGATGCAGGGGCTTTTGCCGCCCAGCTCCAGCACCACGGGGGTCAGATGCTCCGCTGTATGGCGCAGCACCTCCTTGCCCACCTCCTTGCTGCCGGTGAAGAACACAAAGTCAAACTGCTCCTCCAGCAGCGCCGCATTTTCCGCTCTGCCTCCCGTGACCACGGCGATATACTCCGGGGCAAAGCAGCTTTGGATCAGCTGCTGCACCACCTTGGCCGTGGCAGGGGCATAGGCGCTGGGCTTCAAGATGGCCGTATTGCCCGTGGCAATGGCATCGGTCAGGGGCTCTATGGTCAGCAGAAAGGGGTAATTCCAGGGGCTCATGATCAGGGTGTTGCCGTAGGGTGTGGGCTGGCGGTAGCTTTTGGAGGGGAACTGTGCCAGAGGGGTTTTGACCCGTTGGGGCTTGGCGAATTTCTTCAGATGCCGCAGCAGGTAGGAAATTTCGCTCAAAACCAGACCAATTTCGCACATAAATCCCTCATAGCCGCTTTTTCCCAGGTCAATTCGCAGGGCCTCCCGGATCTCCGGCTCAAAGCGTTGGACGGCGGCATAGAGCTTTTTCAGCTGCTCCCGCCGAAAGGACAGGGGCAGGGTAGCGCCGCTGTCAAAATATGCCCGCTGCTGCGCCAGCAGTGCTTGGATCTCAGCTTTTGTCATAGTCTTCCCTCTTATTTCTTATTTTTCTCCTTGGAGCGCTTGTCGTTGATGATCTTCATATGCTCAGCAGTGATCAGCTCCACCTGATTCTCTCTGGCCCAGTCCACGCAGCCACGGAGCACCAGAGGCAGGAAAACACGGGGTACGTTCTGAATGGTGACAAGGGCATCGTCGGTGAACTTGATCTTGTCGTCAATGCGGTCGGCGGCGTAGCGGACGGAGTCCAGGCTCTGCTTACGCATGGGCAGCAGCTCCGCACGCATACGCTTTTTCCGGTGGAACCAGAAATTTTTGCTGTCCCGATAGCCATAGTCCACAGGCAGATTGGGGAAATCCCCGGACTTCACCCCACGGATGATGGCATCGGCATATTGTTTCTTCATGAGAATTCGGTCGATTTTCAGAATGAAATGGGCGCCGAACTTGGAGGTGATGCCGTTAAAGTCATGGTAGGGGGGCTCGTAGCCGTTGAGCTGACCGGGCTGATCCCTGTCGGCTCCGTCCAGCTCCCGTACCCAGGTGCATTCGATCACCTGGATGGCATCGGTCAGTACCTGGGGGCGCAGTTCTCCGGTCTCCTCCTGGATCTGGCTCTGCTCTAACCGGAACTTGCAGCGGGGCATCTTATCCTCGGGCTTGTCTCCCGGCCAGGACAGCTTGACACATTCCTGAAAGGTTGCGGGTTTGTCGTCTACGAAATTAATGGCACATTTGCCGTTCTTCAGAATATTCTGAGCGGTGTTGGAGGAGTTGCGGCAGGACAGCAGCATGGCGTAGTAGTCCTTGCCTGCCACATAGTAGGGCTGCACCAGAGAATAGGGGCCAAGGGTCGTAGTCCCATCGTCGCAGAGGGTGGAGATCACCACCGTAGGCATGGGAAAAAACAGACTGGTCTGATAAAAATTGTCAACAATTCGCAGATTTTCAAAGCTGGACATGGTTTTTCTCCTTTTTATTACAAAATTCTGGATTGATCCGACGGCTCACTTTTTCTGTTCCGGCGGAAAGGCCGGGGGCTTCCCTCCAGGATCTGCCGGGTCATGGCAGCGGTCTGGGGGACCCAGAGGGGGAATATTTCTTTTACTTGTTGCAGATGGGTACTGTATTTTCGAAGTCCATAAATCACATTGCTTCCTTCTCATAGCATATCATAGCACAAAGCAACGAAATTGGCAACACAATCAAAAAGACGCCAAATGGGAAATATCGGTCTGTTTCGGAACGAACAACTAAAAGCTAAGGACGAAAAACTGAGGTGTGCCTCCGGCACGGATTTGGAATATTTAGCCCGTCAAACAGAACTTTGCCGAACAGTTGGGCGCAGCCAAAGGCTCCCGTATTAGGAGGATTTTCAGGCTATGAATCAGGTATCAAATACGCAATGTCATTGCGAGGCCACTTGTGGCCGTGGCAATCCGCATCCTGAAAAACTACCGTTTTTACACGAAATTCCCATATAATCGAAACATTTTTGGAACGGATTGCACCCGCAAGGGGTACGCCGCATCTGTAGCGCTCCTTCGTCGCTGACAGCTGCGCAGCCACGTCGGGCTTACGCCCTCCTCG
>JAFQCY010000120.1 GCA_017399355.1 Oscillospiraceae bacterium | reverse complement strand
GCTTTCCGCCAGAACGGACGAGTACCTTCAGCTGGTGGAACGAGCCGGGGCGGAATATGCCGCAGACGGTATTGCAGAGGAGACCCGACAAGGCCTTGCACAGCTGCTGTATCCCAAGGAGACTTTTGAAGCCATGGCGGATGCCAGCTGGGGCGTCAGCCGGGAAACAGGTGAAAAAGAGGATGAGAGCCTCATTTTTACAAAACAGATGGCAGCCCTTTATAATAAAGCCGGCTATGACGGAACGGATCGGGTGCTGGAGATCTGCTACACCGATCTGGGAAAGACCTATCAGATCCTGATGGGAAAGGATGGCAGCCGGGTATATGAGGATGGCAGCCTGCATGCCACCACCCGCATCGACACCCCCTGGGAGGTGTGGCTCTCCATTTCCCGAGGGGAGCTGCGGGGGGACGAAGCTCTGGCAAAGCATCTGTACCGAACCAGCGGGGACTTCTCCCTCATGCTGAACTGGGACAAATTCTTTGGCAGTCAAAGCACGGACGAGGCCAAGCCTGCCGCCGCGGCACAGACAGAACAGAAACCGGTCATGGCAACAATGCTGACCGCATGGATCACCCTTTGGGTGGCCATCTCCATGGATGTTCATATCGGCGCTATGATCACCCTGGGCATGTGCGCGTTTTTACCCTTGATCATGGCAAAATATTCCCTTTGCATATATGACAAGCTCTCTATCGCCGCCGTGGGAGCGCTTGCCCTGCTGTCCTCCTGGGCCGGTCTGGGTGAGCATGCGGTGGCTTTGGGTTATTTGATCTTTGGCCTTCTGTGGCTGGGGTCCTGCTTCACAAAAGAGCCTTTGTGCGCGGCCTATGTGAAATACGGTTATGGCGGCGGCGATGCCCTGCGCAACCCCATTTTTATGAAGACCAACTATATCCTCGCGGGAGCCTGGGGGATCCTGTACATCTGCACCGCCATCTGGACCTTCCTGCTCAGCGGCAGAGTCCCCGACCTGCCTCTGATCCTCATCAACCAGTCCATCCCTGTCCTGATGGGCATCTTTACCGCCTGGTTCCAGAAATGGCATCCTGCCCGGATGGCAAGCGGGAAGGACTGAGTGCGGCCATACCTTGGAAAAGGAGGCAAATAAAATGCTGCTGATACTGAGGGAAGAACTGATCTGTGTGATCATACTTGTTTTTCTGATTTTCTACTATGTGGTCAACAAGGTAAAAGACAAAGAGATGCTCTTTCTCAAGATATCTTGTTCTGCGCTGATAAATATAATTTTTGATATTCTTACCGTGATCACCGTGAACAACCGGGACACGGTTCCCGACCCGATCAATCGGGCTCTTCACATCTGCTTCTATATTACGGGACTCCTGTTCGCCATGTTGTTTTATCACTATATCATTCAGCTTACTGTCCGCTATAAATATGTGCATACGCTGAAAAACGTGGGATATGGGATCTTTGTGGCTTTTGCGTTTCTTTTACTGTTCCTGCCGATGGAGTATGAGACCGGGAAGGGAACGGACTACAGCTACGGGCCTCTGGCATTCCTTGGATATGCGCTGTTTCTTTTGTACTGCACGGCGTGTCTGGTCATGCTTTTGGCTGCAAGAAAGAGGCTGGATCAAAGGATCCGGAGAGCATTGATTCCCATGCTTGTGGCTATGTATGTTGCCGTGATTCTGCAGGCCATGATTCCAGAGCTGCTGATGACGGGCGGCATCGCCACGATCATCTGCATCGCTCTGTTTGTGGCTCTGGATAACCCGGACAAGGACTATATGAAGCAGGCGCTGTGGGATCTCCCCACGGGGTTGAACAACCGCAACTGCTATAACAGGGATCTTGCCAGATATACGGAGCAGGGCGGATGGAAAAAGGGGCCTCGTCAAATCGGTTTTGTCGTTGCCGACCTGAACTATTTGAAGACCGTAAACGATCAGCATGGCCATGCGGAGGGGGACAAGCTCATCGCGGCGGCAGCCGGCGTTCTTCGCACACATCTGAAATCAGCGGAAAAAGTCTACCGGCTGGGCGGCGATGAATTTGTGGCGATCTACCTCTCACTGGATGACAGGACGCCGGTGGCGGAAATGGAGAAGGTGCTGGAAGCTTGTGCTGCCGCTGACATTGGCCCCGTTCCGCTGAGCATTGCCATGGGATATGCTTCGGGGCCTGTGGACGGGGATATCGACAGCATCTTTCAGCAGGCTGACCAGCGGATGTATGAGCACAAATTGCAGATCAAGCAGGCGGCTCCCCATTTGTCGCCCTTCAGATAGAGGGCGCGTTTCCTAAAATAGATGGCAAGATAGATACTCTCTCTTGACCCGAAACCGGCTGACGCCATACCCGGCGTGGGTGCGCTCCAGAATCTCCGGCGTGATCGCCGCGGAGTATTTGCAAGCCAACTACCCTGATATTCCTGGCTTCTCTCCCCGCAACACGCGCCGGATGCGGGAATTTTACCGCACCTATGAGAACAGCCCCGTCCTGCTGGACGAGGCCATGGAGATCGGCTGGACACAGAATGTAGGCATCCTGGAGGCAGAACTCACGATAGAGGAAAGAGCGTGG
>JAFQCY010000119.1 GCA_017399355.1 Oscillospiraceae bacterium | reverse complement strand
TAACTATATTATAGCACATTTTCGTTTATAGTGGTGTGTTAACACGTGTTGATTGCGAGGAGGCATTTATGCCGACGTGGCAATCCGTTCCAAAAAAGTTTCGATTATATGGGAATTTCGTGTAAAAACGGTAGTTTTTAAGGATGCGGATTGCCACGGCCACAAGTGGCCTCGCAATGACAATGCGTAATTTGATACCTGATTCATAGCCTGAAAATCCTCCCGATACGGGTGGCTTTGGCTACGACAAACTGTTCGGCAAATTTCTGTTTGATGGGCTAAATATTCCAAATCCGTGCCGGAGGCACACCTCAGTTTTTAGCCCTTAGTTATTAGTTCAAAAACAGACCGGCATATTTCTGTTTGGCGGTGCTGCAGGATGGTTTGACTAAGCTGTCAGGCCTTCTTGGAGCGGCATTGAGAACGCAAGAAAGGGCTGCGCCTTTTGACGCAGCCCTTTGGTTGTATGATGGATCAGATGGTGATCAGCAGGAACTTGGCAGCAAAGAGGACGGCGATGATGGTGACCATGATGTCATTCTTCTTATACTTGCCGGTGAAGAGGGTGATCAGCACATAGGCAATTGCGCCGATGCCGATGCCGTTGGAGATGGAGTAGGTCATGGGCATCATGATCAGAGCCAGGAAAGCGGGGATCGCACTGCGGAGGTCCTTCATGTCCACATTGGCAAAGCCCTTGAGCATCAGAACGCCCACATAGATCAGGGCGGGGGCAGTGGCGCAGGCGGGGACGATGGAGGCCAGGGGGGTCAGGAAGAGGCAGGCTGCGAAGCAGGCAGCGGTGACCACACTGGCCAGGCCGGTTCTGCCGCCGGCAGCAACGCCTGCGGAGGACTCTACGAAGGTGGTGCAGGTGGAGGTGCCCAGGATGGCGCCGGTGACGGTACCCACGGAGTCACAGGTCATGCACTTTTCCACATTGATGGGGTCGCCGTTCTCGTCCAGGAGGTTGGCCTGGGAGGCAGCGCCGTAGAGCGTGCCGATGGTGTCGAACATATCCACCAGGCAGAAGGTGACCACCAGCATAATGGCGCTCAGCACGCCGCCGATGAGCTCGCCGGTGAAGGCATCCTTCCAGCTCTGTGCCTGGAATACGCCGGTGATGCCGATCTGGCCGAAGTCCTTAAAGGCAGCACCGATCTGGCTGAAGTCAAAGCTGGGCAGCTGCCACGTCAGCAGATAGTACAGCACGGTAATACCGCCGATGGTAATCAGCACAGAGCCCTTGACCTTGAACTTCTCCAGCACGCCGATGACCAGCAGGCCCAGCAGAGCCAGCAGAGCAGGCAGGGCAACAGCCATAAATTCGCCATTGACGATGGCGCCGTGGATATCCACGAACTGCACCAGGGTATACTGATTGGGCTGGATGATTCCCACATTCTGGAAGCCGATGAAGGCGATGAAGAGGCCGATGCCGGCAGGGATCGCCTTCTTCAGGCAGTCCGGCAAGGCTTTGGCCACCTTGGTACGCAGTCCCGTGACGGACAGAACCAGGAACACAAGACCGGAGACCAGAATAATGACCAGACCGGCCTGATAGCCATCGATCAGATCTTTCCCACTGAGCAGGGCGGGGAGAATAAAGGATACGAAGAAGAAGGAGTTCAGACCCATGCCACAGGCCTGCGCAAAGGGCATTTTTGCGTAGAAAGCCATCAGCAGCGTGCCGACGACAGCAACCAGCAGGGATGCGACATAGACAGCGTTCCAAATACGTCCCAGGTCACCGTCTGTTGAGAAGCTGGTGATCTGGTTGGGGTTCGTAATGACGATGTAGGCCATGGCGAAGAAGGTGGTCAGACCTGCAATGATCTCCGTACGAACCGTGGAGCCACGCTCTTTGATGCCAAAGAACTTGTTCATAGCATTTCCTCCGTTTCTAAATAATATGTCAGACGAGAAAAAGACCCGCTGAGCTCTAATTCCATCATACCAGAAAAATTTTTTGAAAGCAACAAAAATTTTGCCAGCAAAACAGCTAAAATTTGGTAAAGATTTTTGGCAATTTATACAAGAGCTGGTAAGGAAACTGACAAAAACATATGAAATGTGACACAAACTCCGTTTTTGCTGCAAAAAGCGCCGGGAGAGGGCGGTGATCCCTCCTCCGGCGCTCGGCTTATGCTGTGCTTTGGCTTGCTCTTGTTCAGACTTTGGCGGTTTCCTTTTTCTTTGCCCGGTAGCTCAGGCCCTTGGGGTAGAAGAAGCGGATCTGCCTGGGCAGGATCTCGAAGGTGGCCTCCTTCTTCATCAGCAGCTCACCGTCTAAGTTGATCTCGCTGGTTTTGTCGCAGAGGATGCGAACCTTCCGGCACTTGAAATGCTTGATGTACTGGGGCAGCTCGGCATAGAGGCCCTTTTTGTACTTGCCGATGACCTTGGAAACGGTCAAACGGGACACGTCCCGTACCAGCAGCACATGGAGGTAGCCGTCATCGGGCTCCGCATCGGGGATGGGGTTGAAGCCGCCGCCGTACCAGCGGCCGTTGGCGATGCAGGCCAGGGTGAAGCGGCCGTTAAAGCGCTTGCCATCGATCTCGATGACATAGTGGCGGTGGATGCCCTTGATCAGGTTTACGCCGGTGGACATGATGTAGGCGCCGCTGCCGGAGACCAGGGGCAGCCGCTTATACTTGCTGACAGAGGTGCCGATCCGGGCATCAAAGCCCACGGAGCAGATGTTGATGCCGTAGTGGTCGCCGCAGCGGATCAGGTCGAATTCCGCCGTTTCCGCATCCAGCAGCCGCTCTAAGGAGCGGAAGGCATCGGGCTGGTCAAAGATCTTGATAAAGTCGTTGCCCGTGCCGCCGGGGAAGTGGGTGATGGCGGCATTGGGGCAGCCCGCTGCGCCGTTGGCCACTTCGTTCAGTGTGCCGTCACCGCCGCAGGCATAGATCCGCAGCTCCTCACCGGAGGCAGCGGCCGCCTGGGCGATTTTGGTGCAGTCGCCGGGAGCTTTGGAGACCAGGATCTCGTAATTTACGCCTCTGGCATCGCAGGCTTCCCGGATCAGCTGGGTGAATTCTCCGGTGCGGTCATACTTACCGGCGGCGGGGTTAATAATAAAGAGGTGCTTCATATTCTCTGTCCTACCTTAATAATACATATATACATTGCACTGCAGCCTGCCGTTATAGAGCTTCCGCTTCTTGGTGGCGGGCTTGCCGAAGAAATGCTCAAACTCCGCCTCGGAGGAGATGATGTATTTCTTCCAGCCGTCGGCAAATTTCAGATGCCGCCCGAAGGCACGCATCAGCTGCTGGGCGGGCCGCTGCTCCAGCATACGCTCGCCGTAGGGGGGATTGCAGACGATGAGGCCGGAGTCGCTGGGGAGGCTCAGCTTGGTGGCATCGGCCTCCTTGAACTCGATATACTTGCTGACCCCTGCCTTTTTGGCATTGGCAATGGCAATGGAGAGGCTCTTGGGGTCGATGTCCGTGCCTAAGATGCGGTAATCGCCCCGGTATTCCAGGTCCTTGGCCTCCTGCCGGGCCTTGGCCCAGATATCCTTGTCCACGCAGGCCCATTTTGCTGCGCCGAAGTCCCGGTTCAGGCCGGGGGCACGGTTCAATGCCGCCAGGGCGGCCTCAATGACGATGGTGCCGGAGCCGCAGAAGGGATCCCAGAAGAACTCTCTGCCGCGGTAGCGGCTCAGGTTCACCAGGGCGGCGGCCATGGTCTCGTGGAGGGGGGCTTCGTTGCCCACGGCACGGTAGCCACGCTTATGGAGGCTGACGCCGGAGGTATCCAAAAAGACCTCGCAGATGTCCTTCATAATGGAGAAGCGCAGCTGATAGGTCTCCCCGGTCTCAGGCAGCCAGCTCAGGCCGTACTTAGCCCCCAGCCGATCCACCGCCGCCTTCTTGGCAATGGCCTGGCAGTCGGGGACGGAGTGGAGCTTGCTGTCCAGGCTGTAGCCCTTCACGGGGAATGCGCCCTCTTTGGGGATAAAGCGCTCCAAGGGGATGGACTTTACGCCCTGGTACAGATCCTCAAAGCTCTCCACCGGGAAACGAGCCAGCAGGATCATCACCCGCTCGCCCATGCGCAGGCGCAGGTTGGCTCTGGCCATGTCCAGAAAATCGCCCTCAAAAAAGACCCGGCGATCCTCCACCTTTACATTCTCCATATGCATACGGCGCAGCTCCTCGCCCACCAGGCCCTCCAGGCCAAAGAGGCAGGGCACCGCCAGCTTCAGTTTTTCCATATGCCTTCTCCTAATCCAAACCGTTTTTCCTGGCCCAGAGCTTTAGGGACTGGGCGCCGTAAGAGACCTTGTCCAGCAGCTGCAGCACCTTGCGGAAGGCCTCTCGCTCCTCCCGGGTGATCTCGCCGTCCTCCAGGATGCTGAATACCAGATCGTTGGCGCTCTGGAGGAAGTACAGGGAGGACATGAGCTGGGCAGAGATCTGGTTCAGATCCTGGTACAGCAGGGGCTTGCGATCCTTGCCGATGGGGCACTGGCCGGTGCAGTATTGGTCGCAGAGCTCCGGGGCATGGTACACCTCTGCCATGGAGACCACCTCCTCGGGGTAGGGGGTCTTCTGATCCTTCTCAATGGCGATGAGGCGGCTGCGCTCAATATGGACAATGTCCTGGGCGCTCTCGGAATTATTCAGCAGGGAATTGGTTTCCGCAGCCTGCTTTCTCGCTCTGCGGTAAGGGTTTTCTGCCATAGGTCTCTCTCCTTTTCTGATCCTCTCTATTATACTGTCAAAATGCGCAGATTGCAAGAATTGTCGAAAAAAGTCGGAGACTTTCTACGTTTTTTCTCAAAAGATCGGGGGCTTGCCCCTCTTTTTTCGCTGAACTTTGCTATAATGGGAGCATAAAGAGAGCTACTCTTACTTATTTTATCCGAAGGAGGTGAGCGTAATGCCTGAAATGGCATGGGTCTGGCTGGGTGTTCTGGTGGTTTTTGCCATCGTGGAGGCATCCACCGTGACCCTGGTATCCATCTGGTTCGTAGGCGGCAGCCTGGCGGCCCTGATCGCCGCACTGCTGGGCGCTGAGATCTGGCTGCAGGTGGCGCTGTTCCTGGCTGTGTCCACCATTCTGCTGATCAGTTTCCGCCCCCTGCTGAAGAAGTACCACCAGCCCAAAAAGGTCCAAACCAATGCCCCGGCCAACATCGGCAAGATGGCCATCGTCACCGAGTCCATTGACAATCTCCGTGGCCTTGGCGCCATAAAACTCTCCGGCCTGACCTGGACCGCCCGCAGCGAAAGCGGCAAGGCCATTGAGGCCGGCAGCGTCGTCCTTGTCAAGCGCATCGAGGGCGTCAAGCTCTTTGTTGAGCCGGCAGAAGCCAATGTCCCGGAATAAGAAAGGAGTATAACCCCCCATGGCAAAAAGCGAAAAGCGATTCCAGCGCATCCATACGGACGGCGCCTTCTCCGGCAGCGAGATCTGGGTGGATACCCAGACCGGCGTAAACTATTTCTACCACGTCTCCGGCAATGCCGGCGGCCTCACCGTCCTGCTGGACCGTGACGGCAAGCCCATCGTCTCAACCCTGCCCATCCAAATCGAAGAATAATAGGAAAAGAAAAAAGGAGGAACAAAAATGGAACTTTTTATCATTCTTGCAGCCATCGTACTTTTCGTGCTGATCATCGTCATCTCCAATATCAGCATCGTGCAGCAGTCCCGTGCCTATGTGGTGGAGCGCCTGGGCGCCTTCTCCGAGGTCTGGAGCGTGGGCATCCACTTTAAGATCCCCTTCATTGACCGCATCGCCAAGAAGGTCAGCCTGAAGGAGCAGGTGCTGGACTATCCCCCCCAGCCCGTCATCACCAAGGACAATGTCACCATGCAGATCGACACCGTGGTCTACTTCTCCATCACCGACCCCAAGCTCTATACCTACGGCGTGGAGCATCCCATGCTGGCCATGGAGACCCTCACCGCCACCACCCTGCGTAACATCAT
>JAFQCY010000014.1 GCA_017399355.1 Oscillospiraceae bacterium | reverse complement strand
GACGTGTTCTACACCTGCACCATGTGCCAGTCCTTCTCCCCCAGCCACGTCTGCATCGTTACCCCCGAGCGTCTGGGCCTCTGCGGCGCTGTTTCCTGGCTGGATGCCAAGGCAACCAACGAGCTGGATCCCCAGGGCCCCTGCCAGGTGGTTACCAAGGAGAAGTGCATGGACGAGCGTCTGGGCGCTTACGAAGACGTGGACGAAGCCATCAACAAGTATTCCCACGGCGCTCTGGAGCATGTGACCCTGTACTCCCTGTTCCAGGATCCCATGACCTCCTGCGGCTGCTTCGAGTGTATCTGCGGCGTGGAGCCCTGCTCCATGGGCGTTGTCATCACCTGCCGTGAGCATGCCGGCATGACCCCCCTGGGCATGACCTTCTCCGAGATGGCCTCCATGACCGGCGGCGGCGTTCAGACCCCCGGCTTCATGGGCCATGGCAAGCACTTCATCGCTTCCAAGAAGTTCATCGCTGCCGAAGGCGGCCCCGGCCGTATCGTATGGCTGCCCAAGCTGCTGAAGGAGCAGATGCGTGAGAAGCTGGATGCTACCGCTCTGGAGCTCTACGGCGTGGAGAACTTCACCGACATGATCGCTGACGAGAGCGTCTGCACCGAGGATCCCGAGGAGCTGCTGGCCTTCCTGAGCGAAGTCGGCCACCCCGTCCTCAGAATGGAACCCTTCGATATGTAATCGAAGCCTCTCCAACCCAACTCCATAAACCCAAGCGCCGTGAGGAACCCCCTCACGGCGCTTTTCGCTTAACGTGGCCGGTGGCACTGGGGGGATCCAGAGCGGATTGTGGGGATTTTACGGATATTTCGTTGCCAGAAGTGGAAACTGCTGATATACTGAAAAGAAAGAATCGGAGGTGGATGTATGGCATATTGTGGAAATTGCGGCACGAAACTGACCGAGGGGATCGAGGTTTGCCCCGGCTGTGGCAGTGTGGTTCCTGATCGTAAGGGGGCATATCCTTATACGCCGTCTATGCAGGCGGATTGGGTGGTTCGACCCATCTACGAGCAGGAAATTCCCCATGAGGAAGGGAACTTTGCCCCGGAGGATCAGACCTCTCTGCTGAATCGGGACGATGCATCCAATTATGATCAGACCTCCCTGCTGGGGCAGTCTGCACCCAATTATGACCAGACTACCCTGCTGGACAAAGAAAAGGGGGGACTCAATGGTCGGGGCCTGTCCCTGCAGAGACCCCAGTATGCAGCCCCTGTGCAATATCAGGCACCTGTCCGGAATGCTCCGCCACAGAGCCGGGAGCAGATCCCGGACATCCCCCGGGAGGAGCCAAAGAAAAAGAATATCTGGAAGATCCTGATCCCTGCCATTGCCGGTGGCCTGGTGCTCGTGCTGATCCTTGTGCTGGTGCTTGCCCTGGGCGGTTCTTCCAGAGATTCGGAGCTTTCGGAGCAGGAGTCTCTGCTGGTGGATCAGTGGGAGTTCCTCTTTGCGCTGAATGAAAATGACTATGTAGAGCGGGACGATGTTTCCCTTACCATTCGTCCTGACCGTACCGGCTCTCTGGCCGTCGGCGAGACTCTGGAGATCACCTTCAACTGGCGCTATACCCAATCTGATGGAGAGAGCCATGTTTTTGATGCCGAAAATGCCGATGGCGAACACTATACCATATACCTGTATGATAGCGGAGATTTAGAGGGCAGTCTGTTCTTCTATTTTGACGAGACACTGACCTTCTTCTTTGAAAAGGAGACCTATGAACCCGGATAAACTCGCTACCCAAACCCAGACTTCGGAGAAGCTCCCGAAGCAGAAAAATAATAGGATCCTGTGGATCCTGCTGGTGATCTTTTCTGTCTTGCTGCTTGCAGGTGGGATCATCCTCTACTGCCTGACCCGTCCGGTGCCCATCCGGGAGATCAGCTTTGCGGCGACAGAGCTGGTGCTGAAGGAAGGGCAGAGCGCCCTGCCTGCCTATACCATCAGCCCTGCCGATTCCGGGGAGGAGGAACTGCGGTGGAAAACCACCAACCGTTCTGTGGCCACCGTGTTCAACGGTGTGATCACGGCCCATTCCGAGGGAAGCTGTATGATCTCCGTTACCTCTGAGAGTGGCGCAAAGGACACCCTGACTATTAAAGTCGAAGCTCCCATTCTGGAGGAGGAAGCCCCTGTAATTGGCGCATGGCGACTCTTTGCCATGGTGGAGGGGGAGCAGCTGCAGCATTTTTACAGTATTGAGGCCAGTCTGTTCCTTTATGAGAACCGCAGCGGCTCTTACTCCTATGAGGGTGTAGACTATGACATCAAGGACTGGAGATTCAATGGCACGGAGGGAAACTACACCCACTTCCGCTGTGAGGGAGATGGGGTAGAGAAGGGCTTTTACTACTGCCGGGACGGCAGCTCGCCCTATGACCGCTGCCTGATCCTGACCCTTCCGGATGGCAGAACCCTGATCTTCCACAGAGAAAACGAATCCTAATCTAATTAAGGAGGAACTACATATGGCATATTGCAGCAAATGCGGAAAGCAGCTCCCCGATGGCGCTCTTTTCTGCGGTTTTTGCGGAAACAAGCAGCCGATCCTGCCCCCGACCCCCACAGCTCCGGTATATGTACCGCCGGTACAGCCTGCGGCACCGGCCTATATCCCGCCAACGCAGCCGGAAATCCCCGTTTATGCGCAGCAGGACGGGGATGCAACGACGCTCCTGGACGAGGCTACCAACTCCTTCCCCGGCTATGTGCCCGCAGCGCCCTATGAGATGCCCACTCCGGAGGAGGCTCCAAAGCGAAAAATCTGGAAGATCCTGCTTCCCATTCTGGGCGGCGTGCTTCTGATTGGTCTGGTCGTTGCGCTGATCCTGATCTTCTCCAAGCCCCATGTGGAGATCCTTACGGTGGACACGGAGTCCGTCAGTTTGTGGACGGGTGAGGATTGCCGTATCCGGTATGAGGCTTATCCCGAGGATCACGGGGATGAGATCACCTGGCGCAGCAGTGACGAGACCGTTGCCACGGTGCAAAACGGCCGCATCGAGGCTGTGGGCGACGGCCGCTGTACCATAACCGTTCAGGCAGAAAACGGTGTATCGGCAGACATCGCCGTGGAAGTCATCACGAAGATCTGCGTGGAAGAATTTGATGTGGAATACTCAGAACTCTTTATCCTGGTAGATGAAGAGGTTGCCGTAGGATGGTGTGCCTACCCCGAGAACTATAATGAGCCCATAAGCTGGAGCAGCAGCGATGAGACCGTTGCCACAGTCTCTGAAACCGGTGTGATCTGCGGCGTGAGCGATGGCATCTGCACTGTGATGCTCGAGTCTGAATCCGGCGCCATCCAGCATATTTATGTTGAGGTCAGCAGTGTCCGCCAGGAGGATCTGCTGGCTGCAGGCGAGTGGTATAGCTACGGCGCTTACCTGAATGAGGAGTACGTCTACTATGACGGCGTATACCTGTGGCTGGAGGCCGCAGACGGTACCGGCTATATTGCTATGGAGGATGAAGAGCTCCACTTTACCTGGGCCTATGCCGACTATGACTATGAGTGCTATTACTACGAAGTCATTGCCGAGGACGGCACAGAGTGTATGTTCGTGGTCTACTACGATGGCGAGTTTGCCGGCGATCTGGACTTCTACCTCACCGATGACTTCTGGATCTTCTTTGAATGAATGAAATAAGCAGGCTGCAGCTTCCCCAAAAAAGGAAGCTGCAGCCTTTTCTTTACAGCTCTTTGGGCGGCTGAGGCAGGGGAGCAGGCCGCAGCATGGTCTCCTCCGGCGTCAAAAATCCACCACTGTGGATCCGGGGAAGCTTGGGATCCCGGAGCTCGCTGTATCGCAGGGGTGCTGTATCGTTCTGTTCCATTTTTTGATCCCTCCTGCAATAGCTTGTGCTACAGAAGAGATCCTATACCTATCTTTGCGTAACCTTCAGTCTCGTTCACAAAAAACAGCCTAAAAAATTGTGCAAGTATACAAAGTTATTTTTGCTATATGGACAGCCCCAAAATGGGATGCTATAATAATTTTGAATGTATGACGTTCTGTTGTACATGAATTCTAACAAAGGAGATTTGCCTATGAAGAAGCTCATTTCCCTTCTGCTGGCTCTGGCTCTGGTGCTGTCGATCCTGCCTGCCACCCTGGCCGCTCCCGCAGAAAAAGGCGCAGAGGATATCGTCATCCTCTACACCAACGACGTCCACACCTATATCGACAAGACCCTGTCCTATGACAACATTGCCGATATGAAGACAACTCTGGCGGCTGAAAATGCCGGTGTTCTGCTGGTTGATGCCGGCGACCACATCCAGGGTACTGCTTTCGGCTCTATGGACAAGGGCGAGACCATCATCAAGCTCATGAACGCAGCTGGCTATGACCTGGCAACTCTGGGCAACCACGAGTTTGACTATGGCATGGAGCGTGCGCTGGAGCTGGTGGGCAAGGCTGAGTTCCCCTATGTTTCTGCCAACTTCTACCACGAGAAGGACGGCGTCAAGGGCGAGACCGTTCTGGATGCCTATCAGGTATTCGAGATCGGCGGCAAGAAGATCGCCCTGATCGGCATTACCACTCCCGAATCCTTCACCAAGTCCACCCCTGCCTACTTCCAGGATGAAGAAGGCAACTACATCTACGGCATTGCCGGCGGAACCGACGGCGCTGCCCTGTACGCCGATGTGCAGGCTGCCATCGACGCTGCTTCTGCAGAGGCTGACTATGTCATCGCTCTGGGCCACTGCGGCGATGATCCCGCCTCCAAGCCCTGGACTTCTGAGGAAGTCATTGCCAATACCACCGGCCTGGATGCCTTCATCGATGGCCACTCCCACTCCACCGTTCCCGGCAAGGAAGTCACCGACAAGGGTGGCAACGCCGTCCTGCTGACTCAGACCGGCGAGTATTTCGGCGCCATCGGCAAGATGACCATCTCCGCCTCCGGCATCACCACCGAGCTGGTTACCGAGTGGACCGGCTCCAATGCCGACGTTGCTGCCATCAAGACCGCCTGGACCGAAGAAGTCAATACCCTCCTGGGCGAGGTCATTGGCTCCACCGAGCTGACCCTGGACAACTACGATGCCGAAGGCAACCGTATGGTCCGTAAGTACGAGACCAACACCGGCGACTTCTGCGCCGATGCTCTGTACTGGCTCTTCGACAGCATGGATATGGATGTTGACGTTGCCATCATGAATGGCGGCGGCGTCCGTAACAAGGCTGTTACCGGCGAGATTTCCTACCTGACCTGCAAGAACATCCACACCTTCGGCAACGTGGCCTGCCTGCAGACCGTCACCGGCCAGCAGATCATCGATGCTCTGGAGTGGGGCGCTCGTCAGTCTCCCCTGGCTGAAGTCGGCGGCTTCCTCCAGGTCTCCGGCATCACCTACAAGGTCGATAGCAATACTGAGACCACCGTCCAGATGGACGACAAGGGCGTTTGGACCGGCGGCCCCACCGGCGAATACCGTGTCCATGACGTCAAGATCTACGACAAGGAAACCAACGCTTACGTCGATCTCGATCCCGAGGCCAAGTACAATATGGCCGGCTATAACTACACCCTCCGTGACCTGGGCGACGGCTTTGCCATGTTTAATGGCGCTGTGAACGTTCTGGACTATGTTTCCGAGGACTACCAGGTTCTGGCTACCTATGTCAAGGCCTTTGAGAACGGCAAGATCGAAGCCACCAACTCCCCCCTGCTGGCCAAGTATCCCGGTATGCTCCTGGACTACGGCACGGTCAATGGCTCCGGCCGTATTGAAGTGTCTGAGTATGTAGAGCCCTGGGACGGCATCATCACCATCGGCGGCCTGGAGCCCAACCTCTGGACCACCAAGTATGGCAACGTCTACACCGACTGCTCCGCTGAGCACTTCACCGAGGACCTGGGCCTGGCCTGGGGCGACCTGGCAACCGTCAAGTTCCTGGATCAGGAACTGGTTCTGCCCGTAGTACCCGACTACTCCTATGTTGACTCCGGCAAGCCCGCTCTGCTGCTTGGCAAGAATGAGCAGGGCAATCCCACCGGCTATGCCTTCATGGCCATCAACATGGGCAACTTCCTGGATACCTACGGCATCGCCTACAAGGGCACCGATGCTGACGGCAACTGGTACTGGACCGCCTATGAAGGCGTGGAATTCCCCATTGTTGTTACCTTCGAGCTCTACGAGAAGGAAGGCTACATGGCCGAGTACCTGCTCCACGAGCTGCACCGCACCAATAGCCGTGAGGACTATGCTGACCTGACCGACGAGGAGTTTGCAAACTTCCGTGAGGTTACCACCACCGGCATGGGTGACGATACCCTGTATCGCTCCTCCAGCCCCATCAACCCCGAGCTTGGCCGTAACACCTATGCCGATGCCGCCATGGAAGCTGCCGGTATCAAGACCGTCATCAACCTGGCTGACAGCGAGACATCCGCAGCCGCATATCCCGGCTTTGCAGAGACCTACTACTCTCAGCAGAGAGTTCTCTACCTGAACCTGGGCGTGGACTTCGCTGCTGCAGACTTCCAGGAAGGTCTTGCCAACGGCCTGCGCTTTATGGCTGCCAACGAAGGCCCCTACCTGGTCCACTGCACCGAGGGCAAGGACCGTGCCGGTTTCGTCAACGCTCTGCTGGAGTGCTTCATGGGCGCTACCTACGAAGAAGTCGTTGCCGACTACATGGTCACTTATTACAACTACTACGGCGTTGAGCCCGGCACTGACAAGTACAATGCCATTGCCAACAGCAATATCATCAAGTCCCTGAAGACCGCTTTTGGCGTAGAAGACCTGACCACCGCTGACCTGGCTGCCGAGGCTGAGGAGTACCTGCGTACCATCGGCCTGGGTGCACAGGAAGTGGCGAACCTCTATGTGGCTCTGGGCGGCGAGATCGCTGTCTCCGAGGACATTGTCATCCTCTACACCAACGACGTCCACACTTATATCGACAAGGATCTGTCCTACGATACCATTGCCGACCTGAAGCAGGCTCTGGCTCTGGAGAACAAGGCAGTTCTGCTGATCGATGCCGGCGACCATATCCAGGGTACCGCTTACGGCTCCATGGACAAGGGCGCAACCATCATTGAGCTCATGAACGCTGCCGGTTATGACCTGGCCACTCTGGGTAACCACGAGTTTGACTATGGCATGGACGGCACCATGAATGTCATCGATTGGGCAAACTTCCCCTACGTTTCCGCTAACTTCTACCATGAGAAGGACGGCGTCAAGGGCGAGACCGTTCTGGATGCATACCAGATCTTCGAGATCGACGGTGTGAAGATCGCCATCATTGGTATCACCACTCCCGAGTCCTTCACCAAATCCACTCCCGCCTACTTCCAGGATGAAGAAGGCAACTACATCTACGGTATCTCCGGCGGCGAAGACGGCGCTGCGCTGTATGCTGACGTGCAGGCTGCCATCGATGCAGCCAAGGCTGACGGCGCTGACTACATCATTGCTCTGGGCCACCTGGGCGATGACCCCGCTTCCCAGCCCTGGACCTCCGAAGAGCTGATCGCCAACACCACCGGCCTGGATGCCTTCATCGACGGCCACTCCCACTCTACCGTGGCGGGCAAGGAAGTTGCCGATAAGGAAGGCAATCCCGTCCTCCTGACCCAGACCGGCGAATACTTCGATGCCATCGGTAAGATGACCATCAGCGAGGACGGCATCTCCACCGAGCTGATTACGGAGCATGCCTATGCCGATGCAGAGGTCAAGGCCATCAAGGATGCCTGGATCGCTGAGATCGAGACCCAGCTGGGCGAGGTCATCGGCTATGCCGAGGTTACCTTCGACAACTATGTCGATGGCGGCCGTATCGTCCGTAAGCAGGAGACCAACACCGGCGACTTCGCTGCCGATGCTCTGTACTACCTGTTTGACAACATGGGTCTGGACGTTGACGTTGCCATCATGAACGGCGGCGGTGTCCGTAACAAGGCCATCACCGGCGAGATGAGCTATCTCACCTGCAAGAACATCCACACCTTCGGCAATGTGGCCTGCCTGCAGACCATCACCGGCCAGCAGCTGCTGGATGCTCTGGAATGG
>JAFQCY010000118.1 GCA_017399355.1 Oscillospiraceae bacterium | reverse complement strand
GGGTCGCATCTGCCTTGCCCCAGCGGAGATTCTCTGCAATGGTGCCGGAGAACAGCGTGCCCTTCTGCAAAACCACGGAAACACCGCTGCGCAGGTTTTCAAGGCTATAGTCTCTGACATCCACGCCGCCCACCTTTACGGTGCCGGAGAGGGTGTCATAGAAGCGGGGGATCATGCTGATCAGGGTGGACTTACCCTCGCCGGTACCGCCGATGATACCGATGGTCTCGCCGCTATTGATATGTACGCTGATGTGCTTCAGGGCCAGCTTTTCGGGATCCTTGGTGTAGCTGAAGCAGACGTCTTCAAAATCGATGCTGCCGTCCTTCACAAGGGTGTCGCTCTTGCCGTCAGCAATATCGGGTACCTCATCCAGCACCTCATTGATGCGGATCAGGGAGGCCTGGGCTCTGGACATGGACATGATCAGCCAGGACAGCATACCCAGAGAGCCGACCGCCTGGGTGGCATAGGACACCATGCTCACCAGCTCACCGGTGAGAAGTCCGGTCTTTCCAAAGATGATCTCGTTGCCGCCTACCAGCAGCAGAATAATGGTGCAGATCCACATAACGCCCATCTGTACCGGGCCGGAGAGAGTAAAGAGCTTGGAAGAGGAAACTGTTGCGCTGCGCAGCTCTTCTGCGGTATTCTCAAAGCGCTTGGACTCGTATTTGCCACGGACAAAGGCTCTGACCACACGGGAGCTGACCAGATTTTCCTGCACCGCCCGGTTCAGGCCGTCCATTTTCAGGAGCATTTTCTTAAACCGGGGCTGGCCAATCTTAATGAGCAGCAGCATGGCGATCAGCAGAATCGGGATGGCAATGACAAAGATCCAGGCCAGGTGAGGCGCTATGGTAAAGGCCATAACGCTGGCCATGATCAGCATAATGGGGGCACGGGTCAGGGTGCGCAGCAGCTGATGCATGGACATACGGACGGTGTTGACATCGGTTGTGCCGCGGGTAATGAGGCTGGGGGTAGAAAAGCGATCCGTATTGGCAAAGGAAAAGCTCTGGATCTTATGGAGCAGGCTGTAGCGAAGCTGCTTGGCGAAGCCCTGGCTGGCAATGGCGGAGAACCGGGCGCTGAGCAAGCCGCAGACCATGGACAGGCAGGCTACGCCGATCATGATGCAGCCGGCCACCAGGACAAAGCGGTTGCGGTCAGCGATGAGTGTTGCGGGGAAAAACTCCTTCATCACAAAATCCGGCTCCCGATACAGGCCACCGTCTACGATCACTGCCATAAGCATGGGGATAAATACTTCCAAAACGACCTCGGTCCAGCCGAAAAAGGCCGCTGTGATCGTCCAGAATTTGTAGCCGTTCAGACACTTCCCCAAATGCCGAAACAGCTTGGGTTTCTTCTCTTTCTTGATGGGGAACACCTTCTTCGTTCTTTGTTTTACAAAAAGTAATTATATCATACACAAAGCATTTTTGCAAAGGGGATTGTCAAAAAATCATGCTGTGCGCAAACAGAGAAGGCTGCCCCAAAAGGCAGCCTTCCAAATTTTATGCAGTTGTTTTCCACTTCTGACAGCGGCGGGCTTTCTTTCTGCGCTTTCTGACCTTGAAGAAGATCCACAGGAGAATAACCAGCATAATGGCGGCGATGGTCAGGATGCTGTAGACCGTAGTGGCGGTGTCAGCGGTTTTGACCTGGAGCCACAGGCGGTTCATTTCCTGCGTGCCCTCCAGGGACAGGGAGCGGAAGCTGCTGCCTCGCTCCAGAGTCTCTTCATCGGGGTAGGCGATGGGATCGGAGGCGATCTCCGGATCCATATACTCCTTTGCGGCCTGGCTGGGAGCAGAATAGCCCAGATACTCCAGATTGGGGCCCATGATCTCGGGATCGGTCAGGAAGTTAATAAACAGCTCGGCTTCCTTCTTATGCTCCGCACCCTTAGGGATGCAGATGGCATCCACAAAGAGGTTATAGCCTTCTTCGGGATAATAGAAAGCCAGATCGGGATTCTCCTCTACCATCATCAGGTAGTCGCCTGCGTAATAGGGAGCCACCCAGGCCTCGCCTCGCTGCATCTTGTCATAAACCTGATCCATGACATAAGCCTGCACCATAGGCTTCTGCTCCCGCAGAAGATCGGCAGCGTTGGTAAGCTCGGTGAAGTCCTCGGAGTTGATGCTGTAGCCCAGATCCAGCTGCGCTACGGCAAAGGCATCCCGGGGATTGTCAAACATCAGGATCTGACCCATGTAGCTTACGTTCCACAGCAGATCCCACTTACCCACATCGGCTTCATCCACATACTTGCTGTTGTAGATCACGCCCACAGCGCCCCAGGTGTAGGGGACGGAGTAGCGGTTTTCCGGATCGTAATCGGGATTCTTAAAGCTGTCGTCAATATACGCAAAATTGGGGATGTTGGAAAAATCCAGCTCCTCCAGCATATCCTCTTCGATCAGCTTTTGCACCATATAATCCGAGGGGATAATGATGTCAAAGGAGGAACCGCCGGCCTTGAGCTTGGTGTACATACTCTCGTTGCTGTCAAAGGTCATGTAGTTGACCTTGATATTGGGGTAAACGGTCTCAAACTCCTCGATCACGTCCATAGAATCATCGGTGCCGTCTGCGATGTACTGGCCCCAGTTATACACATTGATGGTAACAGTCTCAGCGGCAGAGGCCGTGAGCGCGAAAAAGGGGAGGCAGAGGATCAGCGCCAAAAAGAGGCAGAGAATTCTTGTCTTTTTCATTTGACACGCCCTCCCAGCAGACGGGACCGCTGACGCTTGGTCTTATCCCGGGCCTGCAGCAGATTCATCACAGACATGATGATCAGAATGGCAATGAACATCAGGGTGAACAGAGCATAGATCTTGGGCTGCATGGGCTTCTTGGTATAGCTGTAGATCTCCACGGGTAAGGTCACGAAGCCGGAGCCGGTGACGAAGTAGGAGATCACGAAATCGTCCAGAGACATGGTGAAGGCCATGAGCATGCCGGAGATGATGCCGGGCATGATCTCGTGAAGTACCACCTTGAAAAAGGCCTGGCTGGGGGTGCAGCCCAGGTCCATGGCAGCCTCCGTCAGGTCAGGATCCATCTGCGACAGCTTGGGCATGACGTTCAGGATGATGTAGGGGAGGTTGAAGGTGATGTGGGCAATGAGCAGCGTCCAGAAGCCCAGGATGGAGTGGATCCGCAAGGCAACACCGGCAAAAGCAAAGAGCAGGGCCAGGGCAACGCCGGTGACGATATCGGGGTTCGTCATGGGAATATTGGTCACGGTCATGACGGCAGAGCGGAGCTTACCCTTCATCTTATGGATGCCCAGAGCGGCCATGGTGCCAAGGATGGTGGCGATGAGGCTGGCCAATACGGAGATGATCAGAGAATTCCCCAGTAAGGACAGCAGATCATCGTCACGGAATAATTCCTTATACTGGTCAAAGGTAAAGCCCTTGAAAACCGCTACGTCGTTTCCGCTGTTAAAGGAAGCCACCAGCAGAACGATCATGGGGATGTACAGGAAGATAAAGACCAGAATGGTGAAAGCACGGTTGAATTTTTTCATAGGGTCACCATACTTTCTTCTTCATCGTTGGTGAAGCGGTTCATAATGCCCACGCAGACGAAGATCAGGATCATCAGCACCAGGGACATGGCAGCGCCAAGATTGGGGTTATAGGCGCTCTTGAACTGGGACTCGATGACGTCGCCGATGAGGATGGTGCCGGGGGAGCCCAGCTTCTGAGAAATGTAGAAGGTGGAGACCGCAGGCACAAAGACCATGGTGATGCCGGAGACGATGCCGGGAACGGACAGGGGCAGGATCACCTTGCTGAAAACCTGGCGGCTGTTGCAGCCCAGATCCTGTGCGGCCTCAATAAGCCGGGGATCGATCTTCATGATCACGGTGTAAAGGGGCAGGATCATATAGGGCAGGTAGTTATAGACCATGCCCAGGATCACAGCGCCGTTGTTGCGGATCAGGGGAAGCGGCTCCAGGCCAATGGCGGAGATGAGGTTATTGATGATGCCCGTATCCTCCAGCAGGGCGACCCAGGCCAGGGTGCGCAGCAGGAAGCTCATGCACATGGGAAGCATCACCATCATCTGCAGAAAGCGCTGTGTGCCGGGCTTGCAGTGGGCAATATAGTAGGCCACCGGATAGGCGATCAGCAGGCAAATGACGGTAGCAAAAATGCTCAGCCAGATAGAGCGCAGGAAAATGGGCAGATAATTGCCGATGTTGGCAAGATTATCCAATGTGAAGGCACCGGTCACGGAGTCGGTAAAGGCATAGTAGAATACCACGCCCAGGGGAATCAAAGTAAACAGCGCCATCCAAAGGATATAAGGACCGGACAGCCACTTACTCTTCATCTTCTCCGCCCTCCGCATCAGCGATCTCATCATATTCTGCAGAATAGGAGCTGTAGTCGCCGAACATACCGGAGTACTCGCTCTTATGCATAATATGGATATCTTCCGGATTCAGGCGAATGCCGATATAGGAGCCCTCGGGACAGAAGTCCGTGGTCTGGATCAGCCATTTAAAGCCCTTGAAATCCACAATGGTGTCGTAGTGAACACCCTTGAAGGTGACGGAGGTGACGGTACCGCAGAGGTGGCCCTGCTCCACGGGGACAATATCGATGTCCTCGGGACGGATGACCACGTCCACAGGCTCATTCTTCTCGAAGCCCTTGTCCAGGCACTTGAACTGGCGGCCGAAGAACTTGACCAGATAGTCGTCCAGCATCACGCCGTCGAGGATATTGGACTCGCCGATGAAGTCTGCCACAAAGGCATTCTTAGGCTCGTTGTAGATATCCTCCGGAGAGCCGATCTGCTGGATCTTGCCCTTGTCCATGACCACGATGGTGTCGGACATGGTCAGCGCCTCTTCCTGGTCGTGGGTGACATAGATAAAGGTAATATCCATGGCCTGCTGGATGCGCTTAAGCTCGTTCTGCATATCCTTACGCAGGCGGAGATCCAGGGCGCCCAGAGGCTCGTCCAGCAGCAGCACCTTGGGGCGGTTCACCAGGGCGCGGGCAATGGCAACACGCTGTTGCTGACCGCCGGAGAGGGAAGTGACCTTGCGGTTTTCAAATCCCTTCAGAGAAACGATCTCCAGCATTTCCGTGACCCGCTCATCGATCTCTTTTTCGCTCAGCTTGGCAATACGCAGGCCGAAGGCGATATTGTCGTAGACATCCAGGTGCGGGAATAGGGCATAACGCTGAAAGACCGTATTGATCTTTCGTTGGTAGGCAGGCACATCATTAATGCGCTTGCCGTCGAATAAAACATCGCCTGACGTGGGCGTTAAAAAGCCTCCGATGACACGAAGCGTCGTGGTCTTGCCGCAGCCGGAGGGGCCCAGCAAGGTAAGGAATTCCTTGTCGTTGATATAAAGGTTGATCGAGTCGAGAATACGTTCCCCATCAAACTCCATTACAAGGTCTGTCAAACGGATCAGCTCCTGGGACATTTATCCTCCCCCATTTCTTTCTATAGTGATAATCCGTAAATTATCCTACTGTGAAATATATAGGCAAATACCCAAAATGTCAATGATTTTCTTCATTTTTTTGAATTTTTTCAGCACAGTTTTATGCTGAGTTTAGGTTAAGGTGATAGGATGCGCAAAACGGAGAAAAGACTCATCCGGGGGAAGAATAAGCTTGACTATTTCCTATTAGAATGATACAATAACGTGAAAAAATATTATGGCCTAATGTTGGCTTTTTTACAATATCTTGCGATTGGGAGACCTGTTATGGCACTTGACAGAATACTCCTTGCCACTCCGACAATGCATGGCGAGGAAATGGAATTTATACAGGAGGCGTTCGATACCAACTGGATCGCCCCTCTTGGAAAGAATGTAGATTGCTTCGAGCAGGAGGTCTGCGAGCATTTGGGAGTTGCCCATGCTGCGGCACTTTCTTCCTGCACCGCTGCGCTCCATCTGGCCCTGAAGCTCTGCAATATACAGCAGGGAGATATCGTGCTCTGCTCCGACCTGACCTTCTCCGCAACGGTGAACCCGGTGTCCTATGAAAAAGGCGTGCAGGTCTTTGTAGACTCTGATTATGCCAGCTGGAATATGGACCCCGCTGCCCTGGAAAAGGCATTTGAAAAGTATCCCCAGGCAAAGGCCGTGGTCGTAGCCAATCTCTATGGTACGCCTGCCAAGCTGGATGAGATCCGCAGTATTTGTGACCGCCATGGTGCGATTCTGATTGAGGATGCAGCGGAATCTCTCTCTGCTACCTACATGGGCAAACAGACCGGTACCTTCGGTACATACAATGCCATCAGCTTTAACGGCAATAAGATCATCACCAGCTCCGGCGGTGGTATGCTCCTGTCCGATGATGGAGAAGCGGTGAAGAAGGCCCGCTTCTGGGCGACCCAGTCCAAGGATCCTGCTCCCTGGTATCAGCATACCGAGATCGGCTACAACTATCGCATGAGCAATATTGTGGCCGGTATCGGCAGAGGCCAGCTGCTCCATCTGGAAGAGCACCGTATACTGAAAAAGCAGATTTACGAGCGTTATCTCGCTGCTTTTTCCGATCTGCCTCTGACCATGAATCCGTATTACCCGAATTCTGAGCCCAATTTCTGGCTGTCCTGCATCCTGATGGAAAAGGGCTGTGAGGTTCACCCCTTGACGATCATGGAGGCTCTGGCAAAGGAAGGGATCGAGTCCCGTCCCATTTGGAAGCCCATGCATATGCAGCCTGTTTTTGCCCACTGCGACTTTATTTCCCTGGGAGAGCAGTCTGTGGGAGAGGATATTTTTGCCCGTGGCCTCTGCTTGCCCAGCGATATTAAAATGACACAGGAGGATCAGGAGCGGGTCATTCGAGCTGTCCGTGCCTGCTTCGGAAAGTAATTTATGTATAAGAAGTTCCTGAAACGCTGCCTGGATCTGCTGCTATCCCTGCTGGTTCTGACATTGCTCTCACCGGTTTTTCTGGTGATGATCATTTTGGGTGCGATCTTAATGGGCGGAAATCCTTTTTATACCCAGGCCCGGCCCGGGAAGAATGGGGAGATCTTCCGCCTGATCAAGTTCCGCTCCATGACCAACCGCAAGGATGCAGAGGGGAAGCTGCTGCCGGATGCCCAGCGTGTTACGGGCTACGGCCGTTTTATCCGTGCCGCTTCCCTGGATGAGCTTCCTGAGTTTTTGAATATTTTCATTGGCGATATGGCCTTTATCGGCCCCCGTCCTCTTTTGGAGGAGTATCTGCCCTACTATACCCCCGAGGAGATGCGCCGACACGAGGTTTTGCCCGGCTTGACCGGTCTGGCCCAGGTCAGCGGCAGAAACGGCCTGTCCTGGGAGGAGCGCTTTCAGCTGGATGTCCGCTATGTGGACTCTCTCAGCTTTCTTCTGGACCTGAAGATCGTGTTTCTCACGGTGAAGGCGGTGGTCTGCCGCTCCGGCGTGCAGGTGGATACTTCCAAAGAAGAGGGGAACTTTGCCCAGATCCGCAGGGCTCAGCTACAAGAAAAAAGATAGGAGATCTATCGTATGAATATTTTAGTCTTAAGCTGCGGTACAAGAGTGCTGCTGATGCAATACTTCAAAAAGCAGCTGCTGGGAAAAGGGCGGCTGATCGCCACAGATTGCAATCCGCTGGCGCCTGCGCTCTTTGAGGCCGATGCCCATTATGTTGTTCCCCGTATTACCCACCCGGACTATATCCGGCAGATCAAGGAGATCTGCATCAAGGAGAAGATCAAGGGTGTACTGACTCTGATCGATCCGGAGATCTCTCTGATCGCAAAGCATAAGGATACCTTTGCCGAGCTGGGTGTTACGGTTCTGGCATCCTCTTATGAAGCTGTGGAGTGCAGCTTTAACAAGATGGAGATGTATCGCTTCTGCAAGGAAAATGGGATCCGTGCCGTTGCAAGCTTCGGTTCGCTCCCGGAAGCAGAGGCAGCGCTGGAGCAGGGGAGCGTGTCCTTCCCTCTCTTTGTCAAGCCTGTCTGCGGCAGCTGCAGCAAGCAGATCCAGCGAGTCGATGATTTGGAGACCCTGCGCTTTCTTTGCAGGCAGGAGCCGGAGCTGATGATCCAGGAGTATATGGAAGGTACCGAGATCGGTGCCGATGTCTATGTAGATGGGATCAGCGGCAAAGCCGTTAGCATTTTCAGCAAAAAGAAGATCCTGATGCGTGCCGGTGAGACAGATAAGTCCGTCTCCTTTATTGATGAGAAGCTCTTTGCTTTTATTAAGCATTTTGTTGAGCTCCGTGGCTTCCGCTATCAGATCGATATCGATCTCTTCGAGCGGAATGGAGAGTATTATATTTCTGAGGTCAACCCCCGGTTTGGCGGCGGTTATCCCCATGCCTATGAATGCGGCTGCGACTTTACCGAGCTTATTGTGCGGAATCTTTCCGGATTCAGCAACGAAGAGAAGCTTGGCGGTTATCCTGTAGATGTCTATATGATGAAATATCCTGCAATTCAGATCATTAAGGGGCTTTGATATGAATATTCTTTTTCTCTCCCTGTCCGACCTCAAAAATCTGGACAGCCGGGGGATCTACCCTGACCTGCTCAATTGCTTTGCTGAGCGGGGCCATCAAGTTTATATCGTTTCGCCCTTCCAGCGCCGCACGGGAGCAAAGCCCTGCGTGATCCGGGTCAATGACCGTGTTACGATCCTCCGGGTCAAGATCGGCAATACCACCAAGACCAATCTCATCGAGAAGGGCATCTCTACCTTAACTTTGGAGCATCTTGTGAAGCGGGCCATCCGCAAGCAGTTTTCCGGGATTCGCTTTGATCTTGTGCTGTATCCCACGCCGCCCATTACCTTCTGCGGCGCTGTCTCCTATATTAAGAAACGGGATGCAGCAGCTACATATTTGATGCTGAAGGATATTTTCCCCCAGAACTCTCTGGATCTGCAGATGCTCTCGAGATCCGGTATCAAGGGGTTGGCCTATAGGATGTTCCGCCGCAAAGAGCAGAAGCTCTATGAGATCTCCGATCATATCGGCTGTATGTCCCCAGGGAATCTTCGCTACCTTCTGGAGCATGAGACGGATATTCCCCGGGAAAAGATCGGACTCTGCCCCAATGCCATCAAGATCCATGATGAGATGCTCTCTTCTGAGGAAAAGGCAACGCTTCGCCGGAAGTATGGCCTTCCCACGGATCGGAAGATCCTGCTTTACGGCGGCAATGTGGGCAAGCCTCAGGGAGTGGACTTTATCCTCCGCTGCCTTAAGCAGCTCAAGGAGCGGCAGGATGTCTGCGTTCTGGTGGTGGGCTCCGGTACGGAATACCATCGCCTGGAGCGCTATCGTAGTGAACAGCAGCAGGAGAATCTGATCCTTATGAAAGAGATCGGCCCTGCGGAGTTTGACCACCTGACGGCCTGCTGCGATATCGGGCTTGTCTTCCTGGATCACCGCTTTACCATCCCCAATTTCCCCTCACGCATTTTGTCCTATCTGCAGGCCGGCATTCCGCTGCTTACCGCAACGGACCCTGTGACAGATCTTCGGCAGATCGTCACAGAGAATGGCTTTGGCCTTTGCTGCGACAGCATAGATGAGAAGGCATTTGTTGCTACGATGGATCAGCTGCTTTCCTCTGACCTTTCTGCCATGGGCCGGAAGGGGAGAGCCTTCCTGGAGCAGGAGTATGATGTAGAAAAGGTCTGTGACCATATTCTGCAGACCCTTCAGAGCGGAGTGCGGGTATGAAGATCCTTGTGGTGACGGGAGGCTATTTGCCTGCCCAGCGGTACGGCGGCCCTGTGGCCAGCCTGGTCAATTTTACGGAGCATCTTGGCGATGACTATGCCATTGATATCCTCTGCAGAAATCATGACCTCCACGATCCAACTCCGTTCCCCAATTTGTCTGAGGGCTTTCATCCCTTGGGCAAGGCACAGGTTTGCTATCTGCCTGACCATCTGCTGAACAAAGCAACCTATAAAGCGATTCTGGCAGAGAGAAGACCTGATTGTCTGTATCTATCCAGTATTTTTGATGCCGGGCTCAATGTTCCTCTGCTTTCTCTGGCACGGAAAAATCACATCCCGGTGGTCTATGCCCCCAGAGGGGAGCTGAATCCCGCTGTTCTGGCTATGAAAGGGCTGAAGAAGAAGCTTTTTCTCCTGGCAATGCGGCTTAGCGGTCTGTACCGCAATGTGGTATTTCAGGCCAGTTCCGAGGAAGAGCGGCAGATGATCCTGAAAGCCCTCAAGGTGCGGGCGGAGCAGGTGGTCACAGCGCCCAATCTCCCGGCTGCGCCAACGAAATCCTGCCGGAGCGGGAAGCGTCCCGGGAGCCTTCGAGTTATTTTCCTTGCTCGCTTGCATCGCTCTAAGAATCTGGCCTATGCCATTGAGCGAGTCAAAGAGCTGGGTGGGAATGTTATTTTTGATATCTATGGCCCGGTTGAGCATCCGGACTACTGGGCAGACTGTCAGCGGCTGATGGCCGATACCTCAGAGAATATTCGCATCCGCTATTGCGGCGCTGTCACTGTGGGGAAGGCAGGGGAGACCTTTGCGCAGTACGATTGTTTTCTTTTCCCCACGATTAGTGAGAACTATGGCCAGGTCATTGCCGAGGCGGTGCAGGCGGGAACGCTGCCGGTGATCAGCCGGGGCACCACACCCTGGGACGATCTCCGGGGCGGTGCTGCCATCCCCCTGTCTGAGCCAGAGGAGTTTGTCCGCACATTGGACGAACTCTGCGCAATGGACGAGACGGAATTCTCGGCAAAAAGAGAAGAACTCCGTCAATATGCGGAGAAAAAGTTGGATACAAAGCAATTGATCGCCCAAACAAAGGCGCTTTTTGCTGCTGCCACCGAGGGAGGAATACCGTGAAACTGAGATCGGCACTGATCAAACTTCATAGCGTTCTTTTGGGGCGCTGCCCTTTGATCAGCGACCGTTTTTTTGCGAAATCGGCTTATTTCCTCTCCTTTGGCCGTTTCCCGGATCTGGATCGGCCCAAAGGCTTTAATGAGCATATCTGCGCCATTAAGTGCGCAGAGAAGACCCTGTCCTATGCAGCCTATGCAGATAAGTATGCGGTGCGGGACTATGTTCGCCGGGAGCTGGGGGAGGAGTATCTTAACCCGATCCTTGGCATCTATGATGCTCCGGAGCAGATCCCTTATGAGAGCCTTCCGGAGCGCTTCGTGCTGAAATGTACCCATGGCTCCGGGTATAATATTGTCGTAAAGGACAAAAGTAAGCTGGATCTCTCCAAAACCAACAAAACGCTGCGGCGCTGGCTGAAGAAAAACTACTACCATGTTGGCCGTGAGCGTAATTACAAGCAAATCCATCCTCGCATTATGGTGG
>JAFQCY010000117.1 GCA_017399355.1 Oscillospiraceae bacterium | reverse complement strand
GTCGTTGACATCAATACCGACTTCGGTACTCCCACCACCGGCGCAGGCGGCAGTGTCTACGGCGCTCCTGTCATCACCTTCGCAGAGGGTGTCACCGGCGAGTATGAGTTCCTCTCCACCGGCTATAAGAAGGGCGCTCTGACCCTGAAGGTCTCCGCTGAGGCCGGCCTCACCGGTACCGTGGCAACTGTCAGCTTCGACATTCCCACCACCGTTGACCCCGAGGTGGACTATCTGAAGTACCGCGTCAGCAACATCTCCTTCACCGATATGAACGGCGCTGAGGGCACCGATGCCTATGGCTACACCGTCCTGCCCGTGGTTGCCTACTACGATGTAGCCATCGGCACCATGGTCTACGGCAGAGACTGCACCATCACGGTCTATGACATCGAAGGTCTGCCCGCTGCCAATGTCACCGTGAAGCTCAATGGCACCGACATCGGCACCACCGCCGAGGATGGCACTCTGACCACCAATGCCATGGCTGCTATGGAGGTTGGCACTGAGTTCATTATCACCGCTGAGAGCGAGCTGGGTCTGTCCTTCGAGGCTAAGGCCAAGGTTCTTGGCTATGCCGGTAACGAGGACAATATCCCCAATGCTGTCCGCCACAACATCGTGGAAGACGACAGCACCATGACCTCCATCTCCTGGTTCACCAATGCCAACTACGCCAGAGAGAAGGCCTACATCCGCTACATGACCGAGGAACAGTATGAGAAGCTGACCAAGGGCTTTGGCCCCGATACCAACTATCTCACCGTCCGTGGCGAGACCGCTCTGGTTCCCTTTGCCACCACCGGCAATGCTGCTTACCTGCATACCGTCACCCTCGATGGCCTGACCCCCGAGACCACCTACTACTACTGGCTGGGCGACGGCAGTGAGGAAGCCTGGTCCGAGGCTATGACCTTCACCACCGAAGCTGCCGATGACGAGACCTCCGTGTTCTACATCCTGGGCGACACCCAGATGACCGGCGATCCCGCACAGGATGCAGATGCTCTCAAGGAGATCGATACCATCCTGGCTAAGATCGCAGAGTACGATGTGGACTTCGGCATCCAGACCGGTGACTTCATCGACAACGGCGACAACTACAACCACTACGCACAGATCCTGAACATCCTGCAGAACAGCACTGTTGGCAGCAAGATGCTCTACAATGCCTTCGGCAACCATGAGTATTACGGCGCTTCTGCCGGTGCTGTTGCCGAGCAGATCTTCTCCATCCCCCATCCCAACTACTACTCCGTGGAGCACGGCGATGTGTATCTGGCCGTGATCAACTACGGCTCTGACCTGGAAGAGGTCGCTGCCTGGATCCAGGAGGATGCCGCCGCTTCCGAGTGCACCTGGAAGCTGGTCACCGTCCACGAGCCCATCTACTTCACCAATGAGTCCGCCGGTAATCTCCGCTATCAGGAGATCCTGGCTCCTGCCTTCGAGGCAGCCGGTATTGACGTTGTTCTCAACGGCCACGACCACTCCTATGCCCGTACCGAGCAGCTGAAGGGCGGCATGGTTGTGGAAGACGGCACCACCTACTTCATCTGCGGTGACCTGGGCGAGAAGTCCAGAAACGTCAACTACATCGCTGTGGATAATCCCGAGTTCCACTTCGCCATTGTCACCCAGGAGTATGACTCTGTCTATCTCATGGCCGAGGCCACCGAGAAGAAGCTGACCATCACCGCCTACAACTCCGATGGAACCGAGCTGGACAGCTTCACCAAGGAGATCCCTGAGGAAGTTATCGATCCTGAGGACCCCATCGATCCCGAAGATCCTGTCATTGAGCACGAGTACGTCTATGATCGTGCCAACGACACCCTGATCTGCACCACCGAGGAGTGCGAGGAGCCCGCTCCCGAGGATTACACCGGCTGGGCCACCGATCTGGAGACCGGCAAGAAGATGTACTTCATCGGCGGCGACTATGTTACCGACTGGATGAGCATCGGTTCCGATCTGTATCACTTCGATCCGGAGACCGGTCTGATGCATGAACTCACCATTCTGGAAGACGTGCCCACCACCTGTGATACCCGTGGCCATAAGGTCGTAGAGTGCGAGTGCGGCCAGGTTAAGACCATTGAGTACTCCAAGCCCACCGGCCACGACAATGAGGAGAAGGTTGCCGAGGACGGCACCGTCACCTATGTCTGTGTCAACTGCGGCAGAGAGTCCCTCTATGACCTGAGCTTCATTGACGTTCCCGATGAAGCCTGGTTCGCTCCCTACATTGACTATGTGGTCAAGGCCGGCCTCTTCGGCGGCAGAACCTCCATGATCTTCGACCCCAACACCGCTATGAGCCGTGTTGAGCTGGTCAGCGTTATCTGGAGAAATGCCGGACAGCCCGAGTTTGACAACATCCATTCCACCCCCTTCACCGACTGCGCTACCAATGCATGGTACACCGCAGCTGTGAACTGGGCCTCCAAGAACGGCATCGTAAACGGTGTGGGCGATAACCTCTTTGATCCTCAGGGTCAGATCACCCGTGAGCAGATCGTTACCATCCTGTACCGCTATGCGAAGTTTGCCGGCATGGATACCACCAAGACTACGGACATCGCTGAGATCTTCACCGATGCCGAGAGCGTTTCCTACTATGCCCGTGAGGCTATGGCTTGGGCTGTGGCAGAGGGCATCATCATCGGCGATGACGGCGAGATCATGCCTCTGGACAATGCTACCCGTGCAGAAGTGGCCACTATGATGACCCGCTTCCACAAGCTCCAGCTGGCACAGGAAGAGACCCCCGAGGAGCCTGAGAATCCCGAGAATCCTGAGAATCCCGAGAATCCCGAGAACCCCGAGAATCCCGAGAATCCCGAGAATCCCGAGAACCCCGAGAATCCCGAGAACCCCGAGGATCCCGAGAACCCCGAGGATCCCGATGGCCCTGATCTGGTAATCGATCCGGTCAACTGAATTTAAGCGCAAGCAGCTCTGCGGAATTCCGCAGAGCTGCTCTTTTATAGAAAAAAACAGCTTGCCGTGGTTCATTCGGCAAGCTGTTTCCAATATTCTACCAGATCCTCATGGGTGGTAACGATTGTAATGCCGTCCAGTTCTTCTTTGGAGAAGAATCGAAGGCTTTGAGACTCCTTACTGCTTTTCAGCCTGGGCTCTGCGGTCAGCACCGCATGGAAAAGCACAATGATCATGCGCCAGACCGTTCCGTCGGCATAGGCGGCAATACGGTCGTCATCGCAGACCTTTATTTGCCGGAACGCATTGGGCGGAAGAAAGATCCCGGCCTCCTCCCGAAGCTCCCGGCTGATGCCTACGGCATAGTCCTCGCCCTTGCGAAGCCGACCGCCGGGGAGACCCCAGAAGCCGCAGTCCCAGCGCTGCTCTAAAAGGAGCTTTCCCTCCCATTCCAGCAGCACATTGGTGCCGATCCGGGTCGGGCTGTTTGGCCTCGGGGCTTTTGGATCGTTCCGATAATAAGTACCGACTGCCATATCTTAGCCGATGGTATTGCTGACAGCACCGCTGACACTTTCATACAGCGCCATAGCCCTTTGATACTGCTGCTGTGCGGGGAGTATGATCTGATCTTTCTTATCCTGATCTTTCAAAGAATTTACGTTGATCCGGACATTGAGGTATGCACCGATGACACAGGCACGGAGGCACTCCGCTGCTACGCCCAGATCGCTGGCGCAGTTGGGATTGCTGTGATCCACCAGCTTGGCAGCTTCTTCCAGCGACTCGGTGGCCATGGTCATGGTTTGCAGGGGGACATAGGCCGCATAGGCGGTGGCCTCCCGGATCTTTTCGCTGCGGGCAAGGATCTCCTCCGCTGTCTGCTTGGGCATACGGTAGCTGTTTGCCATGCCGAAATAGGCATCGGCATCCAGCTGCATCTGCGCCATCAGGCGGATATACAGTTCCTCACAGTTCTTGCTGACTTCACGGCAGATGTGGAACCACTGGGAGTATTTATTGTTACCCAGGGTCAGCTCGGCTACCATCCGCACCAGTCCGGCACCCTGTGCGCCGGAGAGGGCAGCGGCGGTGCCGCCGCCGGGGGCAGGGGAGTTGCTGGCCAGCTCTTCCAGAAAATTGCCTACGGGTAATTCAAATAAACTCATAAGATTTCTCCCTTTTTTATTACGGCTTTCGCCATATTGACCCCAAATCGGTACAGAACCAGATCCAGATCCTCTGCATCCCAGATCACCAGATCTGCCTGCTTTCCCACTTCCACGCTGCCCAGAGTTTCGCCCAGACCAATGGAGCAGGCCGCATTCAGCGTCACTGCGGTCAGGATCTCTTCCGGCTTCAGCTTGTATTTCAGCAGACCCAGCCGCATGGCAAATTGCAGGTCATAGGAGGGGCAGGAGCCGGGATTAAAATCGCTGGCGATGGCCACGGGGACACCGGCCTGGACCATGCCCCTTGCATTGGCATAGGGCTTGTCCAGGTAAAAAGAGGTCTGAGGCAGCAGATCCGCCATGACCTTGCCCCTGGCCAGGGCCTCTATCCCGGTTTCGTCTGTGGCGATCAGATGCTCCGCAGAAACGGCACCCAATTCCGCTGCCAGCTGCGCACCGCCGATGGCTTCGATCTCATCGGCATGGAGCTTCAGCTTCATGCCCAGCTCTTTGGCACGCTGCAGCACCCTGCGGCATTGCGCCACGGAGAACACACCCTCTTCGCAGAAGGCATCGCAGTAGGCGGCCTTTTCCCTGGCTGCAGGCAGCATTTCCTCCACGATCCGGTCGATATAGCCGTCGCCATTGCCCTTGTACTCCGGGGGCACGGCATGGGCCGCCATAAAGGTGGAGACAATATCCATCTTGTGCTGCTTTTGCAGCATGGAGATGACCTCCAGCTGCTTCAGCTCTTCCTTAGCAGACAGGCCGTAGCCGCTCTTGATCTCGCAGGTGGTGACACCGAGCTTCAGCATCTCGTTCAGGAAACCCTTGCTCCGCTCATAGAGCTGCTCTGCGCTTGCGCTTCTGGTGCTGTTCAGGGTGTTGAGAATACCACCACCAGCCTGGAGGATCTCTAAATAGGATGCCCCCTGGAGCTTTAGGGGGACTTCATGCTGCCGCCATCCGCCAAATACCAGATGGGTATGGCAATCCACCAGACCGGGAGTCACCAGCTTGCCCCTGGCATCGATCTCCCGATCCACCGCCAAAAGGGGACACACACCGCCGTCATAAATGCCGATGATGATGCCGTCCTGTACGAAAATGCATACATCCCGCAGCTTGCGGTTTTCCCCCTGGGCAGCGCCGCAGAGAGGCGCAGAGCCCACAGGAGTCTGGAGCAGGCCAATATTACGGATCAGCAGACGAGACATAGAGGGAACCTCCTTACTTCAGCATATGGCTTTCCAGCACCTGGCGGTCGGCATCGAAATTCTCCAGCTGCAGGTAATACTCTGCGCTGTCGATGAGGAACTTCATGGGGGTCAGACCCACGACTTCCGTACCGATGATGCTGACACCGTAGCGCTTCGCCTCGGCACGCACCAGCTCTACCACACGGTAAAGGGGGGTTACGTTGCAGTCGGTCATATTGATGGAGACCTGAGCCATATCCCGCTCCTCGATGTAAAGACCCAGAGCCTTTACGCAGTGCAGGCCGCCGTTTTTCTCCCGGATGATCCCGGCGATGGCCTTGGCTACGCTGACATCGGAGGTCGAGAGATTGATATTATAGGCCACCAGGAAGGGTCTCACGCCCACAGCCACAGTACCTGCGGTGGGATGAACCGTTCTGCCGCCGAAATCCGGCTCCCACTCCGGGAGCAGAACCTTCTCTGCCATCCCCTCGAACTGCCCCTTGCGGACAGCGGCCAGATTCTGGCGGTGGGGTGCGGAAGCAGAGCTCTCATAGAGGAACACGGGCATCTTGGCCTCCTCCCAGATCCGCTGAGCGGTCTTTTTGGAGAGGGCGATGCACTCCTCGGTGCTGATCTCACGGATGGGGATAAAGGGGATCACGTCCACCGCACCCATACGGGGATGCTCGCCTGTGTGCTTGGTCAGGTCGATCAGCTCTGCTGCCTTCTTTGCCAGCTTCACCGCTGCTTCCTCCACGCCCTCGGGACTTCCCATAAAGGTGATGACGGAGCGGTTGTGGCTCTCATCGGAGCTGTAGTCCAGCAGCGTGACACCGGCGGTCTGGCGGATCTGATCCACGCAGGCCTCGATCACGTCCTTGCGGCGACCTTCGGAAATATTGGGAACACATTCAACGATTTTTGCCATCGGAATAAACCTCCCTTAGAAAATAGCATCTACCTGGGCATCGATCAGTTCATCCTTGCACAGATAGGGGATGGTGACATGAGCCTTGCCCTTCTGGTTCTCATTGTAGCTGAGAACGGTCTCAATGGAGTGGGGATTTCTCGCCCAGGCACGGCGGGCTACGCCGCCCATAACGTCCCACATCAGGCTGGAGCGGATGACCTCGTCCACACGCTCGCTGCCGTCCAGCACCAGGCCAAAGCCACCGTTGATGGACTTGCCGATGCCAACGCCGCCGCCATTGTGCAGCGCAATCAGGCTCATGCCGCGGGCGGCATTACCGGCGAAGCACTGCACCGCCATATCCGCCATCACATTGGAGCCGTCCTTAATGTTGGCGGTCTCACGGAAGGGGGAGTCGGTGCCGGAGACATCGTGATGATCCCGGCCCAGCATCACGGGGCCGATCTCGCCCTTGCGTACCATCTCGTTGAAGCGCAGGGCAATGCGGCAGCGGCCTTCCGCATCCTGGTAGAGGATACGGGCCTGGGTGCCCACGACAAGGCGGTTCTGCTCCGCATCACGGATCCAGCAGTAGTTATCCCGATCCTGCCAGCGGCGGTTGGGGTCGATGCAGTCCATGGCAGCGTGGTCGGTCTTCACCAGATCTTCGTGCTTGCCGGAGAGGCAGACCCAGCGGAAGGGGCCGTAGCCATAGTCAAATAGCTCAGGGCCCATAATATCCTCCACATAGGAGGGGAAAATAAAGCCGTCCTTGTCATCTATGCCGTTTTTGGAGATCTCCCTGATGCCGGAGTCGTAGACACTCTTCATAAAGGAGTTGCCGTAGTCAAAGAAGTAAGTACCCTCCTTAACCAGGGCACAAATGGCATCAAAATGGCGGCGGAAGGAGGCATCTACGGCCTTCTTGAAGCCCTCCCTGTCCTCAGACAGCATCCGGGTGCGCTCTTCAAAGCTGTAACCCACGGGGCAGTAGCCGCCGTTATAGGCATTGTGGCAGGAGGTCTGGTCGGAGAGCAGGTCAATATGGAAGCCGGTCTTCACGGCATATTCCAGCAGGTCAACAATATTGCCGTGATAGGCAATGGAAACGCTCTCTAATCTCTCCTTCTTCTCCTTGGCCAGAGCAAAAATCTCCTCTAAATTGTCGGAGATCACTTCTACCCAACCCTGATCGTAGCGGGTCTGGATCCGGGAGCGATCCACTTCGGCAAAGATGCCCACTGCGCCTGCAATATTGGCAGCCTTGGGCTGTGCGCCGCTCATGCCGCCCAGGCCGGAGGAGACAAAGGTGATGCCCTTCAGATCGCCGTCCTCGCTGACACCCAGGTACTTCCGCCCTGCGCCCAGAATGGTGTTAAAGGTGCCGTGGACAATGCCCTGGGGCCCGATGTACATCCAGCCACCGGCAGTCATCTGGCCGTAGTTGGCAACGCCCATCTGCTCGGCGATCTCCCAGTCCTTCAGGTTGTCGAAGAGACCCACCATCAGGGCATTGGTAATAATCACACGGGGGGCTTCGGGGCGGGAGGGGAACAGACCCAGCGGATGGCCGGACTCCACCACTAAGGTGGTATCCTCCGTCAGCTCCTCCAGATACATCTTCAGAAGGCGGTACTGCAGCCAGTTCTGGCAGGGCTGGCCGGTCTCGCCGTAGGTCACCAGCTCATAGGGATACAGCGCCACTTCAAAATCCAGATTGTTGTCGATCATCACCTGGAAGGCCTTGCCCTCTACGCATTTGCCCTTATACTCCTCAATGGGCTTGCCGTAGATACGGCCTTCGGGGCGGAACCGGTAGGCATAGACCCGGCCACGGGTACGCAGCTCTTCCAAAAATTCGGGAGCCAGCGCCTCGTGAAGCTCTTCGGGGACATAGCGCAGGGCATTTTTCAGCGCGATCTTGGTCTGCTCCTTGCTCAGGCGGAAGCCACGGTCGGGCGCACGGCGAATACCCTCCTGAAAGGCCGGATATTCGGGCAGCTGTGCGGGGAGCTTGATGGTCATAGCACGGGCAATGGAATCGTTCATCCTTCCTTCTCCTCCTTAAATCAGTTCGGGACAGGCGTCCTTGGCGATATGGTACAGGCTTTCATCCTTGATCATCTCGTAGGCTTTATTCAGTTCAGGATACATGATCATATCCTGCTCCACAAAGGGGATCTGCTTGCGGATCTGCGCAAAGATCTTTCTGGTCACGGGGGACATCTTTTCTTCACCACGGAAGGAGATGCCCTGGGTGGCAGCCATCAGCTCGATGCCCAGCACTCGCTGCGCATTTTCCAGAATAGCCAGGGCCTTTCGTGCGGCGGTGGTACCCATGGATACATGATCCTCCTGGTTGGCAGAGGAGGGGATGGAGTCCACGCTGGCGGGATGGGCATTGACCTTGTTCTCGGAGACCAGGCTGGCTGCAACATACTGGGCGATCATAAAGCCGGAGTTAATGCCGCCGTCGTGAACTAAGAATGCAGGCAGGCCGGAGAGCTGGGGATTCACCAGCCGCTCAATGCGCCGCTCGGAGATATTGGCATACTCGCTAAGCGCAATGCCCAGGAAATCCATGGCCAGAGCAATGGGCTGGCCGTGGAAATGACCGCAGGAGATGGTCTCGTCCTCCTCGGGGAAGATCAGGGGATTATCGGTAACGGAGTTGATCTCCGTGGTCAGTGCGTTGTAGGCATAGCCGATGGCATCCCGGCTGGCACCGTGAACCTGAGGCACACAGCGCAGGGAATAGGCATCCTGCACCCGATCCAGGCGGGTACGGTGGCTGAGGTTGCTGCCCTGCAAAAGGGCACGGAGATTGGCGGCACTTTGAAGCTGACCCTGATGCGGGCGGAGCAGGTGCGCCTTCTCGTCATAGGCGATGGTGATGCCCAGCAGGGCTTCAGAGGTCAGGGCGGCGGCAATATCTGCAATGGTGGCAAGCTTCATGGCATCATAAACAGCCAGGCAGCCGATGGCGCTCATGACCTGGGTGCCGTTAATGAGGCAGAGGCCTTCCTTGGCAGCCAGCTCCACGGTGGGGATCCCGGCCTTTTCCATAGCTTCCTTGCCGGGGAGGATCTGGCCTTCATATTCTGCTTCGCCCTCGCCCAGCATGACCAGCACGATGTGAGACAGGGGAGCCAAATCGCCGCTGGCACCCAGAGAGCCCTGACGAGGGACAATGGGATGCACACCCTTGTTGAGCATATCCACCAGGGTCTGGAGGGTGGTCAGGCGGATGCCGGATTTGCCGTGGCTCAGCGAGTTGGCCCGCAGCAGCATGGCGGCACGGACAGTCTCTGTAGCCAGAGGCTTGCCCACGGCACAGGCATGGGACATGATCAGATTCTTCTGCAGCCGGGCGGTCTGCTCGGCGGAGATCAGCGTATCGGAGAACTTGCCGAAGCCGGTGGTGATGCCGTAGATCACCGCACGCTCGGAGACCTTTTTCTCCACATATTCCCGGGTGCGGACAGTTCTCTCCTTCGCCTCTTCGGAGATGCACACAGGCACACGTTCCCGTGCTACCTTTACCACATCTTCGATCGTCAGGCCAATACCATTGAGCTGGATCATATACAATAACTCCCTTCGCTTTTCTGAGAAAAGCCCATATTATGACAATTATACAGCATACATTATAGCGGATTTCCAAAGGCAAGTCAATGCACCGGGCGAAAAAACCGCATTGACAGATTCTTTCTCCGAAACTATAATGAAAGCAATAGAAGGGAAGGATCGTCATGGACAAAAGACTACAGCAGCTGACTTTGGAAGAAAAGGTCTCCTTGTTAAGTGGTGCCGATCACTGGCACACCAAGGCGGTAGAGCGCCTTAATATCGGACAGATTATGATGTCTGACGGCCCTCACGGCCTGCGTGCCCAGTTTGGCGATGCGGATCATCTGGGATTGAACGAGAGCGAAAAATCCACCTGCTTCCCAACGGCCTCTGCCACCGCCTGCTCCTTCGATCCGGCGCTTTTGGAGCGTGTAGGCGCTGCCATTGCCCGGGAGGCGAAAAGCCTGGGGATCTCCATGGTCTTAGGCCCGTGCACCAATATCAAGCGCCATCCCTACTGCGGCCGCAATTTTGAGTATTTTTCCGAAGATCCCCACCTGTCCGGCGAGCTTTCGGCAGCCTGGATCCGTGGCTTGCAATCCGAAGGAGTGGCGGCCTGCCTGAAGCATTTTGCGGCTAACAATCAGGAAAAAGCCCGCCTGATCAATGACTCCGTAGTGGACGAGCGTGCCTTGCATGATTTATATCTGCCTGCCTTTGCCCATGCGGTGCAAAGGGCCAAACCCCGTTCCGTGATGTGCAGCTACAACCGGCTGAATGGCATCTTCTCCAGCGAGAATCCGCTGCTTCTGGATCAGATCCTCCGCCGGGAGTGGGGCTTTGAAGGCGCTGTGATCTCCGATTGGGGCGCTGTCAGCGACCGTGCTGCCGGTGTGGCGGCAGGATTGGATCTGGAAATGCCCTATGTAGGCCCGGAGCATGATCAGGATATCCTTCGGGCGGTGCAGGAGGGCCGGCTTTCCGAGGAGGCAGTGGATCGCTGCGTGGAGCGTATCCTTCATCTGTGGGATAATGCCGTGGAGAAAACGCCCTGTGATTTCTCCTGTCACCATGCTCTGGCGCAGGAGGCAGCGGAGCGTTCTGCCGTCCTGCTGAAGAATGAAGAAGATCTTCTGCCGCTGAATCCCAAAATGAGTGTGGCGGTGCTGGGCGGCTTTGCCATGTCGCCCCGTTATCAGGGCGCAGGCAGCAGCCATATCGCTCCCATGCAGGTGGATCTGCCCTATGAAGAGCTGAAAAACTGCGGCCTCGATGTAGCGTATTCCGAGGGCTACGGTTCAGAGGAGCTGGAGCCGGACGAGGAGAAGATCCGTGCAGCAGTTGCCCTGGCCAAGGAAAAGGACTGTGCCCTGATTTTTGCCGGACTTCCCGAGCGCATGGAGAGTGAGGGCTTTGACCGTGAGACCTTAGCGCTGCCTCAGAGCCATCTGCGGCTCATTGAGGCGGTGAGCGAGGTGAACCCCAATACGGTTCTGATCCTCTCCTGCGGCGCTCCGGTGCAGCTGCCCAAGCCGGACAAGGTGAAAGCGGTGCTCCTGATGTATTTAGGCGGCGAAGCCATGGGCAAGGCCTGTGCCAATTTGCTTACAGGCCGTGCTGTCCCGGGGGGCAAGCTGGCAGAAACCTGGCCGAAGGCCGTGGAGGACGTAGCATCCCATCCCTATTTTGGCTACGACAGCTTCCGCACAGAATACCGGGAGAGTCTCTTTGTGGGCTACCGCTGGTTCGATACCGCCAAAATCGAACCGGCCTATCCCTTTGGCTATGGCCTGAGCTATACCAAATTCAGAACAGAGCAGGCAGAGCTGTCTTCTGCAGAGGGCGGCTACACCGTGCGCCTTCGCTTGGAAAATATCGGTAAACGGGAAGGCTCGGAAGTGGTGCAGGTCTATGTGCATAAGAAAAACAGCGCCATCCTGCGCCCGGAAAAGGAGCTGAAGGCCTTCCAACGAGTTGATCTGCAGCCGGGCGATGGGAAAACAGTAGAATTGTTCCTCCCCACAGAGGCCTTTACATACTATGATGTACAGGCCAAATCCCGCAAGATCGAGGCAGGGGACTATGAAATCCGGGTGGGCACCTCCTCCAATGTCATTAAGTTAGAGAGCGAGCCTAAGCTGTAGGACAACGAAAAGGAGATCATCCAAGGCAGGAAACTGCTTTGGGTGATCTCTTTTTTTCAAATTGGGCGTGCCAAATGAGCGGATTGCGAAATCCGCTT
>JAFQCY010000116.1 GCA_017399355.1 Oscillospiraceae bacterium | reverse complement strand
GAATTCGCCGAAAACCTTGCAGAATAACGGTGTTGCGGCGTGCGGAATCCCTCCGAGTCGCCTTTTCAAGGCGACCCACCTCCCTTTGACAAGGGAGGCTTAGGCTACCTCCAACAGACCGGCAAATTTCTGTTTGACGGAATCTATATTCCAAATCCGTGCCGAAGGCACACCTTAGCTCTTAGTCATTCGTCATTCGTTCTATTTTAACGCTTTCCGGTGCTTTACGCCTATTTCTCCAAAATAAGGCTTGACAAAGGCAACTGCATGGTGTATACTACAACTGTACTAATCGTAGTAATACAGTTAATACGGAGGTGATTTCACATGGTCACGATCGATTACCGCAGCCCGGAGCCCATTTATGACCAGATCGTCAAGGGCATCCTGCGGCTGAAGGCGGTGGGAGCCCTGTCCCCGGGGGACAAGCTGCCCTCTGTCCGCAGCTTGGCTGTGGATATTGGCATCAACCCCAATACGGTTCAGAAGGCTTATGCCATTCTGGAGTCCGGCGGCGTGATCTATTCCATCCCCGGCAAGGGCTCGTTCCTCTCGGGGGAGGAGGATGCCATGGAGCTGCTGCGCCGCACGGCTCGTGAGGATCTGCGCAGAGAGGTGCGCAAGGCGCTGCTCTCCGGCCTGACGGCAGAGGAATTGCAGCAGATCATGGATGAAGAAACGAAAGGGGGTCTGTCCCGATGATTCAAACCATTGCCTTGACCAAGAAATTTGACCAGCTTCGGGCCCTGGATGCCGTGGAGCTGAATTTTACAAAGGGCGGCATCCACGCTCTGGTGGGCTCCAACGGCTCCGGCAAGTCCACCCTCATGCGCCTGATCGCCGGGGTCTACAGCCCGGACGAGGGGCAGCTGCTCATCGGCGGCCGGGAGGCTTACGATTGTCCGGCTGTAAAGCAGCGGGTGTTCTTCCTGCCGGATACGCCCAGCTTTTTCCGCAATGCCACGGTGCTGACCATGGCGGATTTCTACCGCCGTCTTTACCCCAATTTCAGCATGGAGCTGCTGAAGAGCCTGCAGAATGTCTTCCCCATCCGGCTGGATCAGCGGCTGGATCGGATGTCCAAGGGTATGCAGCGGCAGGCGGCGCTGATGCTGGCTCTGTCCTCCGGAGCGGAGGTGCTGCTGCTGGACGAGGCCTTTGACGGCCTTGACCCCGTGGTGCGTGGAACGCTGAAAGCACTCCTGATCTCCTGGGCGGAGGATCGGGGAACCACCACCATTATCGCCTCCCATAACCTCCGTGAGCTGGAGGATCTCTGCGACCACGTGACCCTGCTGCACAAGGGCAAGGTCATCTGCTCCAACACCCTGGAGGAGCTGCGTGGCAGCCTCCATAAAGTCCAGGCGGCCTATCGCAAGCTGCCCACGGAGGGACAGCTTCTGAAGCTGAACGTGCTGAAGTGCCAGCGCACCGGCTCTCTGCTGCAAATGGTGATCCGTGGCGACCGGGAGGAGATCATGACCCAGGTCAATGCCCTGGAGCCCCTCTTCGCCGAGACCATTGCCCCCTCGTTAGAGGAGATCTTTATTTACGAAATGGAGGTGCGTGGATATGACATCCGGGAACTGCTGTAAATCTGCCTTAAAGCTCTATTCCTTCAGCCTCCGTCGCCAGATCGCCATTACCCTCCTGGTCACGGGCTTCCTGTTGCTGCTCTGCCCCGGCATTCTTCTGCGGGAGTATATCCAGAGCGATTATCACCGTTACGCTCTGGGGAGTGAGCTGGCCCTATGGACCATGATCATCTTCACCGCCACCCTGATTTTGGGTGTGATCCTCCTGTGCTATAACCATGCCCACCTCTTCTCACGCAAGACGGCGGATCTGTATTACGCCCTTCCCATCAAACGGGATAGCCTTCTGGCTGTCCGCTTTGGTGCCGCCTTTACGGGGGCGGCCTTTGCGGCAACTACCGCCTTCCTGGGCCTGGGGATCTTTGCCCTGCTGCCCGGGTTGGAGAGCGGAGGTTTCTGGGCAATGCTGCAATGCTGGCTGCTCTGCCTGATGCTGCTGCTCCTGTGTATGAGCACGCTGCTGCTGTTCTTGGTCAATTCCGGAAGCATTTTCCACTTCCTCTTCTCCTCGGCAGTGGTCTGCGTGGGCATTCCCGTGCTCTTTGTGATCGGCTGGGAGAGCTATGAGGCCGCCGCTGTGGGTGTGGTGGCTGAGAGTGAATGGCTGAAATATGTCTCGCCCTTTGGCTATTCCTACCTGACCATCGGAGAGAACCTGGATCGGGTCAATGTGATCGGCCTCCGGGGCTCCACCGTAGCCATCAGCCTGGGCTGCAGCGTGCTGTTTTTGGCGCTGAGCTTTGTCATGCATCATAACCGCAGAACCGAGCGCTCCGGCAGCGCTTTCTCCGCATCCATCGTGCCTTATCTTATTACGGTCATCGCAGCAGCCGTGGGCGGCTATGTGATCGCAATCATGTTCAGCTGGAACACGGAGGATATGGATTTCTGGCTCTTCCTGATCCACGGTGCGCTGCTGGTAGCCATTGCCTCCGGCGCGATTGCATCCAAGGGCTTCCGCAAGCTCTGGCGCTGGCTGATCTGCGGCGGCGTGGCGGTGGTGGTCATGCTGGGCCTGATGCTGGGCTTTGAAGCCCTGGGCGAAAAAGACAGCCGCTATATTCCGCCCAAGGATGAGATCCAATCCATCACCATCGAAGGCACCTACAACACCCCTGAAGTCACCTTCACCGAGGACTTCGACCTGATCCTGGCCTTCCATGCGCTAAAGGTGGCAAATATCCGTGGGGAGCATAGCCAATATACGGAGCTCTGCGTAGAGCATGATCTGGATACCAGTGTGATGATTGGAGATATCACAATGCAATACGCAACTACAGAGATCCTCAATCCCGATGTTACCTTCACCTATACCCTGAAAAACGGTCGGGAGATCACCAGAAGTTACTGGTCCAATAGTCTGGAGGAGCTGCTCCTGATCTTCCGAATTGGCTGCACCGATACCTACGCCCAAAGCTGGGCCTTTACAGAGTACCCGGAGGGCTATGCGCAGTATTACTATAATGACAAGGACAAGAATGTCCACGACTCCAACACTCTGACCCCGGAGGAATGCACCCTCCTGATGGATACCTTCGGCGCAGAACTGCAGAAAGCAGACCCAAAGGAGATTCTGACCACGGACTATGTAACCCTGGAACTGGAAAACGGCAAGCTCTGGCAGCAGCTCTGTGTCCCCAGAAGCTTCACCGAAACCCTGACCCTGGCAGAAGAGCTGCTGGACTAATACCCATCCAAACAAGAAGCAGAGGCGTAAATTTTTCGCCTCTGCTTCGCTGCCATAAAGGTCAATTTACCGCAGCACCTTAGTGCTGCGAATGAATAAAGAATCACGAATCATGATGAATCACTGAGGTGTACCTCCGGCACGGATTTGGAATACAGATTCTGTCAAACAGAAATTTGCCGAACTGTTTGCCTGCACCAAAGACCCCCTTGTTAAAGGGGGTCGGATCGCCTTTTTAGGCGATCCGGGGGGATTCGTGCAGGCAGTACGAATTCGCCGAAAGCCCTACAGAATAACGGTATTGCAGCGTGCGGAATCCCTCCGAGTCGCCTTTTCAAGGCGACCCACCTCCCTTTGACAAGGGAGGCATTGGGTGCCTTCGGCAGTTCGAGAAACATTGATTTGACGATAGTGCCAGCAGTAACCCCCTGTGTCCCAGCCCAAGGCACAAGTTCGACCAGCCAAATCGGAGATTTGGGGTCTCACTTCCCTTCAAAGGGGGAGATCGTTGATTGATGGTGCAAGCAACAGGCCGATAAACATCGATTTGACTCAATTTCAAATTCCATGGGCGGAGCCCATACCTCGGTGATTCACGATTCACCATGCGTCATTCACCTAAGAGAAATTGACCTTTACCCTCAATGCACCCAATGTTCTCTCCTCGCTTGTTTTATTTCTCTGTCCCGGTCACGGGGCTACTTTTTATGGCTTGCATTTCCCTGAAACATAGGATATAATGAAAAAACAGAAATAAATCGGAGGAATTTACCCAAATGGCAAAGCTTTACTTCAAATACGGTGCCATGGGCTCGTCCAAGACTGCCCAGGCTCTTATCACCAAGTACAACTACGAAGAGAACGGCATGACCGTCTGGCTCATTAAGCCCTCTGCCGATACCCGTGACGGCGCTACTGTGATCCGCAGCCGTGTGGGTCTGGAGGCCAAGGCCGAGGTCATCCTTCCCGATGACGATATCGTAGAGAAGTATGACCGCCGTGGGCATACCGATGTGGTCATCGTGGACGAGTGCCAGTTTATGTCCCCGGAGCATATTGACCAGCTCCGTGAGCTGGTAAACTTCCGCAATGTCCCCGTGCTGTGCTTCGGCCTGAGAACCGACTTCCAGAGCAAACTTTTCCCCGGCAGCCGCCGCCTCTTCGAGGTCGCAGATTGCTTCGATGAGATCAAGACCATGTGCGATTGCGGTGCCAAGGCCACCAATACCGCCCGTATCGATGCCGAAGGCTATGTGGTCACCGAGGGCGCACAGCTGCTCCTGGGTGGCAACGACAGCTATATCGCCATGTGCCACCGCTGCTGGCAGAAGCACATCCGTGAGCACCGCAAGGTGAGATAACCCTGTTTTGAATAAAAATCATATATACTTGAAAGGAGAACCACTATGAATACCCCCACTCCCCATATCAATGCAGCCCCCGATGCCTTTGGCAAAACTGTCCTGATGCCCGGCGATCCCCTGCGTGCCAAGTATATTGCTGAAAATTTCCTGGAAAACCCCGTCCTGGTGAACAATGTCCGTGGCGTACAGGGCTACACCGGCACCTATAAGGGTGTCAAGGTCTCTGTCATGGCCTCCGGCATGGGCATTCCCTCCATCGGTATCTACTCCTATGAGCTCTACAATGCCTACGGCGTAGAGAACATCATCCGTGTGGGCTCCGCCGGCTCCATGCACCCCGATATCCATGTCCGCGATATCGTCATTGCCCAGGGTGCCTGCACCGACTCCAACTTCATGCACCAGTACCATCTGGACGGCACCTTTGCGCCCATCGGCTCTTATGACATGATGGTCAAGGCTGTGGAGGCCTGCGAGGAGATCGGCGCCAGATATTTTGTAGGCAATGTGCTGTCTACCGACAACTTCTATAAGGACGACGAGGGTCTGCCCGAGGTCCTGGATGCTGTAAATATGTGGACCAAGATGGGCGTTATGGCCTGCGAGATGGAGTCTGCCGGTCTCTATGCCACCGCTGCCCGCTGGGGCAAGAAGGCTCTGTGCATCTGCACCATCTCTGACCATGTGCTCTTCCACGAGGAGCTGCCCGCTGAGGAGCGCCAGACCTCCTTCCGTGAGATGATGACCGTGGCGCTGGAAACCGCTGTTAAGCTGGAAAAATAATGGGGTACCTATGCGGAAACGGCTGAAACGTCGTTTCCGCTCGTTCCCTGAATTAGAATAAGGAGAAAAAGCAATATGAAGCGTGTATTTTTATTTGTCCTCGATTCCTGCGGCTGCGGTGAGATGCCCGATGCTGCCAAGTTTGGCGACTACGGTGTCAACACCCTTAAGAGCTGCTCCACCTCTGACAAGCTGAATATCCCCAACCTCCTTGCCTACGGCCTGGGCAATATCGACTCCGTAGACTACCTGCCCTCCACCGACTGCCCCAAGGGTGCCGTTGCCCGTCTCGCCGAGACCTCCATGGGCAAGGATACCACCATCGGCCACTGGGAGATCGCCGGTATCGTCTCCGAGAACCCCCTGCCCACCTATCCCAACGGCTTCCCCGAGGAGCTGCTGAAGCCCTTCCGTGAGGCCACCGGCCGTGGCGTTCTGGCCAATGCCCCCTGGTCCGGCACCGAGGTCATCAACAAGTACGGCGAAGAGCACATGAAGACCGGCGACCTCATCGTCTACACCTCCGCCGACTCCGTCTTCCAGATCGCCGCCCATGAGGATCTGGTTCCCCCTGAGAAGCTCTATGAGTACTGCCGTATTGCCCGTAAGCTGCTGGTCGGCAAGCACGGCGTAGGCCGTGTCATCGCCCGTCCCTTCATCGGCAATGCCCAGGAGGGCTTCAAGCGCACCTCCAACCGCCATGACTTCTCCCTGGAGCCTCCCGCAAAGACCATGCTGGATGCCATCAAGGAAGCCGGTCTGGACAGCCTGGCCGTGGGCAAGATCTACGATATCTTCGCCGGTCGGGGTACCACCGAGCACGTCTACACCAAGGGCAACACCGATGGCCTGGAGAAGACCATGGGCTATGCCGACCGTGAGTTCAAGGGTCTGTGCTTCATCAACCTGGTGGACTTCGATATGCAGTACGGCCATCGCCGCAACATTGACGGCTATGCTCTGGCCCTCAACGAGTTTGACGGCTGGTTTGCCAAGTTCATGGAGAAGATGGGCGAGGACGATATCGTCATGATCACCGCCGACCACGGCTGCGACCCCGCCTACACCGCCACCACCGACCATACCCGTGAGTATGTGCCTCTGCTCATCGCCGGCAAGAAGGTCAAGCCCGTGAACCTGGGCACCCGCAAGAGCTTTGCGGACATCGCCGCCACCGTCACCGAGCTCCTGGGCGTAGACTACCAGACCCCCGGCACCAGCTTCGCCAAGGAAATCCTGTAAAAATAACGAGCAAACTGCCTGAAGTGCCCGTAGGGGCGATTAGTGATCGCCCGTGGCACTTTTGATTGATAGGCACTATCGTTTGAGGAAACTGCCAAGGGCGACCAATGGTCGCCCCTACGGCATCGATTGCTGTAACTTCCCAAAAAACGAATCAGGAGGAACCAACTATGACCCCCATTGAATTAGTCAACCTGGCTATTGAGGCCAGAGAGCATTCCTACTGCCCCTATTCCAATTTTGCCGTGGGTGCCGCACTTATGACCAAGGACGGCAAGATCTACCAGGGCTGCAACATCGAAAACTCCGCTTTCGGCCCCACCAACTGTGCCGAGCGCACCGCCTTCTTCACCGCCGTCTACCAGGGCGAGCGTGAGTTCGAGGCCATCGCCGTGGTGGGCGGCAAGGCAGGCCAGCCCGTTTCCGAGCTCTGCGCCCCCTGCGGCGTATGCCGTCAGGTAATGCGTGAGTTCTGCAAGGATGACTTCAAGATCTACCTCAGCAAGGGTGACGGAACTTACGT
>JAFQCY010000115.1 GCA_017399355.1 Oscillospiraceae bacterium | reverse complement strand
TGCCTGAGAAAATAACCTCGTTCTGGTCATGATAGGGGATCTTTGCGCTTTTTTTCGCCTCTCTGCCTATTTTCATAACAATGCGTAATTTGATGCCTTACTCATAGCCTGAAAATCCTCCCAATACGGGTGGCTTTGGCTACATCCAACTGTTCGATAAATTTCTGTTTGACGGAATATAGATTCCAAATCCGTGCCGGAGGCACACCTCAGTTTTTCGTTTTTAGCCCTTCGTTATTCGTTCCCAAACAGACCGGCAAATTTCTGTTTTTCGAACGGTTATCTGCACCAATGACCCCCTTGTCAAAGGGGGTCGGATTGCCTGAAAGGCGATCCGGGGGGATTCGTGCAGGCAGTACGAATTCGCCGAAAACCTTGCAGCATAAGGGCGTTGCAGCGTGCAGAATCCTTCCGGGTCGTCTTTCGCACAAGGCATAAGTTCGGCTGCCCGGGGCAGCCGTTTTTCCCCTCAGCCGAAGATCTCCCGGATGGTCTTTTGGGTCAGGGCAGTAATGGCGGAGAAATCCACAAAGGGCTTGCAGAGCTGCTCCATGCGGTCGTGAAGGCGCTTGGCCTCCCGCAAATGGCTGACAGCCCGGGTGCAGAGGGTGGTCTGCAGGCTGCCGTATACATCCAGCTCCCTGCGCAGCACGGGCGGCAGGGATGCATCCAGGTCAATGCGGCAGAAGCAGGGCTCGCTGTAGCTCAGCTCCCGGTTTTCCGAAAGGAAGGCCACCCCGGCATCGGGCAAAAGCAGATGGACGGGGGCCTCCTCCGGCAGCAGGGGAGAGTAGCAGAGGATGCAGCGGTGGCCCAGCTCCTTTGCCCGTCTGCTGATATGGCCCAGAACCTTGGGCGCCTGGAAGTAGTTATCCTTCAGCACATAGATCTTCCTGCAGACCGCAGCGGGGGTCTTGCGGCAGAAGTACAGCCCCTTGGGGGTCAGGGCGTGGAGAAAGCGCTTTTGCAGCTGCCCCCGATCCCCCACAGCCTTCAGGGTGGATAGGCAGAGGCACTCGGCAATGGCCTCCAGCTCCTCCTCGTAGCAGTTCAGGGCGGTCTGCCGCCGGAAAATCTCCGTCAGCCGGTCAGAAGCGGCCAGGCAGCACGTCACCGTGGGGTACTGGGCCCGGTTCTCCTCCTGGATCCGCAGGATCTCCGCCTCATTTTTCTCCATCCCCACCCGGTCGTAAAATTCTCCGAAATTCAGGTAGTTTCGGCTGCCGCCGCAGAGCCCCGGCTCCAGTACATGGGGCGCCGTGCCATCGGCAAAGGCCAGCTTCAGCCGGGGCAGATACACCCCGTCCAGGGAGTCGGGATCCGAAGAGCAGAGGATCGAGGTCACCTCCAGCCCACGCTCCCGGGCGGCTGCGGCAATGGCACGCATAAAGGTGGATTTTCCGCAGCCGGAGCCGCCCTTGATGATCCGTACCGTATCCGCCTGCCCCAACAGGTCATCGTAATAGGAGAGAAAGCCCTTGCCGGTGCAAGCGCCCAGAAAATATGTCGCTTCCATAGATGCCCCCTTAAAACGTTCTTCCATAAGTCTATGCACCGGGAGCAGAAAATGTTCCGGCTGCGGCGGATCCTCCCCCTTGGCGCTGCCTTTCACCCTTTGCCAAATTTCGCATACAATGGAGGGAAGAATGGAGGGAGCGCAATGAAAGAGCTTACGCTGAACCAACTGACCCCGGGGCAGACCATGCGTGTGACACGCCTGACCTGCGGCAAGGTGCTGCGCCGCAGCCTGCTGGCCCACGGCCTGACGGGGGGTACATCTGTGCGCTGCTTGCACCGGAATCCCCGTGGAGCAGCGGCGCTGTATGAGGTACGGGGCAGCCTGCTGGCCATCCGAAAAAGCGATGCCGTGGGGATCATCGGGGAGCGGCTCCCATGAGGCAGGTAGCGCTGGCAGGGAATCCCAATGTGGGGAAAAGCACCCTCTTTAATGCCCTCACCGGCCTGCACCAGCACACAGGCAACTGGTGCGGCAAGACCGTGGAGCTGAGCCGGGGATCCTATACCTATAAGGGCCGGGACTACAGCGTGACGGATCTCCCCGGCAGCTATACCATGGGCGGACAGTCCGCCGAGGAGCAGGTGGCAGGGGACTTCCTTGCCTCCGGCGGGATCGATTGCCTGGTGATCCTCTGCGATGCCACCTGCCTGGAGCGCAGCCTGATCCTGCCCCTCCGGCTCCTGGCCCGCTATCCCCGGGCGGTGGTCTGCGTGAACCTGATGGACGAAGCCCTGCGGGAGGGCAAGAGGATCGATATCAAGGCTCTGGAGGCAGAGCTGCAGGTTCCCGTGGTGGCAGCCGCCGCCGGAAAGGGCCAGGGCCTGAGGGAGCTGCAGGAGGCGGTGCGCCAGGTCTGTGAGGGTTTTGCCCCCATTCTTCCCCGGGAGGAGCAGGACGAGGAGGCCTGCCTCCTTCGTGCCGAGGCGCTCTGCCGCAGGGTGCTTTCTGCAGAGGCTTCGGCTACTCCCTCCCGGACGCAGCGGCTGGATCGCATCCTGCTCCATCCCCTGTGGGGGAGGCTGTGCCTGCTCCTGCTGCTCTTTTTCCTCTTCTGGCTCACCATTCAGGGGGCAAACTACCCCTCCCGGGGGCTGCAGTGGTGCTTTGACCGCCTGGGGGAGGGGCTGCGGTGGCTTCTGTCCCCGCTGCCTGCTCCGGTGCAGGGGGCTATTTTGGACGGGATCTATGCCACCACTGCCCGGGTGGTGGCGGTGATGCTGCCGCCCATGGCCATCTTCTTCCCCCTCTTCACCTTGCTGGAGGATCTGGGCTACCTGCCCAGGGTGGCCTACCTGACGGACGGCTGCTTTCAAAGGGCCGGAGCCTGCGGCAAGCAGGCCCTGACCCTCTGCATGGGCCTGGGCTGCAATGCCGCCGGGGTCACGGGCTGCCGCATTATTCAGGATCCCAGGCAGAAGCGGATGGCCCTTTTGACCAATGCCTTCGTCCCCTGTAACGGCCGCTTTCCCGGGCTGCTCTTCCTCATCGGTCTCAGCTTTTCCGGGGGCTCGGGCCTAAAGGGGGCGGCTATGCTCACCGGCTGCCTGCTGCTGTCCTTTGCCATGACCTTGCTGGCCTCCCGGCTGCTGGGGGCTACGGTGCTGCGTGGCGAGCCCGGCCCCTTCCTTTTGGAGCTGCCCCCCTACCGCAGGCCAAGGGTGGGGCAGGTGATCCTCCACGCTCTGCGGGATCGCTGCCTCTTCGTCCTGGGCAGAGCCGTGGCGGTAGCCGCCCCGGCGGGGCTGCTGATCTGGGGCCTTGCCAATGTCACGGTGCAGGGGCAGAGCCTGCTGCTCTATGCCGCCCGGGCTCTGGAGGGCCCGGCCTCTTTGATGGGCCTCAGCGGTGCGGTGCTGCTGGCCTTCGTGCTGGGCAGCCCGGCCAATGAGCTGGTGCTGCCGGTGCTGATGATGATCCTCACCGCCGCCACAGGCTATGGCCCCTCCTCCGACACGGAGATGGGGCGCATTCTGCTCCAAAGCGGCTGGGCATGGAAGGACTCCTTGTGTATGCTGGTTTTCTTCCTCTTCCATTGGCCCTGCACCACCACCCTCCTCACCATCAAAAAGGAGACCGGCAGCCTGAAATGGACGGCCCTGGCCGCCCTCCTCCCCACCGCCTTCGGGGTCATCCTCTGCATACTGCTCAACGCAGTCCTGTAAAAGCCAAAATAAAAAGCCTCCCCGAAGGGAGGCATAAAGCTATGCGTAATAGTTGATGAGGCAGCCGGAGAGGATGATATCCCGCTCTTCCCGGCTGAGGTTTTCCAGCTTCAGGGTGAGAGGAGTCTGCTTCTCGCCCTGGATCAATGTGGCTTCGATGGCGGAAGCATCGCCCAGCAGCGCCTGACGGATACCGGGGACATAGACCTGATCCCCGGGCTGCATATGGTAGTCTGCGATGTTCTCCACCGTAAAGGGCAGCATCCCCCAGTTGATCACGTTACTGCGGTAGCGCTTAGTGGCAAAATCCTGGCAGAAATTGGCCACGCCGCCCAGCACCCTCTGGCAGGAGGCGGCCTGCTCCCGGGCGGAGCCGTCTCCGGGGCGGATGGCCATGACGGCGCTGCCCAGGCCGGTTCTGGCGGGGTCATAGCCCTGGGGGATCGAGCCGTCGGCTCTGCGTGCCTGCTCCCGGGCAAGAACCGCCTTGGCTCTTGCCACATACTGGGGATCCTTGCGGCTCAGGGCGAACTCGCTGAGGCGCAGGGGATTGCTGCGGTAGGAGGAGGTCTCGCCGGAGGGGATCAGCTCGTCGGTGGTGGTGACGGGATCATAGATGGCGGAGGCCACGGTGATCAGCAGATCCTCGGGCAGGGGGATCTGCTCCGGCCAGTCGGCAATATTGGGGCCGAAGACCAGGGGAGACTCAGGATCTGCCTTGCCCACGCCGTGATAGACCCGGCGGTAGGGTGTGTCGTTGAAGCGGTAGTCCAGGTAGGCGGGATCTTCCGTCAGATCTGCAAGCTCTGTGGCCGGGATGATGGCGCCGCCATTCAGGGCGGAGGCGGCGATGGAGCGACTGTCCATCAGGGCTACATAGGCCACCTGGCCGTCTGTGGGCTTGGAGCCCTCCCGGTTGGGGAAGTTACGGGTGGAGTGGCGGATGGAGAAGGCGCCGTTGGCCGGCACATCTCCTGCGCCGAAGCAGGGGCCGCAGAAGGCGGAGCGGATGGAAGCTCCGGAGGCCATCAGCTGCTCCAGAGCGCCCCGGCGCATCAGCTCCATCAGCACCGGCTGGCTGGCAGGGTAGCAGGAGAGCCAGAAATGACCGTCTCCCAGAGGCTTGCCCTGCAGAATTTCCGCAGCCTTTACCAGATTCTGATAAGTGCCGCCGCTGCAGCCTGCGATCACGCCCTGGTCGGCATAGAATTTGCCGTTGCGGATCTTGCTGCGCAGGGGAGTGGGGGCGGTTTTCAGGCCCAGGGTCTTTACCGTGTCGGCATCCACCTTGGCCAGGATATCCTCTAAATTCTCGTTGAATTCCCGGATGGTGTAGGTATTGCTGGGGTGGAAGGGCAGGGCGATCATGGGCTCGGCCTTGCTCAGATCCACCTCGATGGCGGCATCGTAATATGCCCCATCCGTGGGCTTCAGCTCCCGGTAGGCATCGGCTCTGCCGTGGGCCAGCAGGCTCTTTTTTACGGTCTCATCGGTCTGCCACAGGGAGCTTAAGCAGCTGGTCTCCGTGGTCATCACGTCGATACCGTTGCGGTAATCCATGGAGAGATTGCCCACGCCGGGGCCGAAGAACTCCATGACGCTGTTCTTCACGAAGCCCTCCCGGAAGGTAGCGCCGATCAGGGCCAGGGCAATATCCTGGGGGCCTACACCGGCTCTGGGCTTGCCCCTTAGGTACACCGCCACCACACGGGGGTATTGGATGTCATAGGTCTTCTGCAGCAGCTGCTTCACCAGCTCCGGGCCGCCCTCTCCGATGGCCATGGTGCCGTAAGCGCCGTAACGGGTGTGGGAGTCGGAGCCCAGGATCATCCGGCCGCCGCCTGCATACATCTCACGCATATAGCTGTGGATCACGGACTGGTGGGCCGGGACGAACTCGCCGCCATAGCGCTTGGCAGCGGAGAGACCGAAAACATGGTCATCCTCGTTGATGGTGCCGCCTACGGCGCAGAGGGAGTTATGGCAGTTGGTCAGCACATAGGGCAGGGGAAATTCCTTCAGCCCCGAGGCACGGGCGGTCTGGATAATGCCCACATAGGTGATGTCGTGGGAGGCCATGGCATCGAATTTCAGCTTCAGGCGCTCCATGCTGCCGGACGTATTGTGTGCCGCCAGGACACCGTAGGTCATGGTCTTGTCTTTGCCTGCCTCCCGGGCCGCAGGGATCAGCCTGCCCTCCCGGTAGATGCAGGGATAGTTTCGCAGTTTCAGCATAATGGATTCCTCCGGGGAAAGTTTTCTATACTATAGCGCATTAGAGCGTAAAAGTCAACTCACAGCAGCACCCTTACGGGCTGATCCACCACCATACTGTCCGGGGTCACCAGGCAGTCCATGGCCAGCACCTGCACTCCGGCCGCAGCCGCCTCACGGAGGGCCGCCGCAAAGGCCGGGTGGGTCTTCTCATTGGGGCAGAAGCCGTGGATGCCCTTCATCTGGATTACAAAGAGGACATAGGCTTCGTAGCCCTCTGCAAGGCTGGCGCTCAGCTCCCTCAGGTGCTTGATGCCCCGCTCCGTGGGGGCATCGGGGAAGCTGGCGAGGCCCTCCTCCTCTAAGGTCACCCCCTTGACCTCCAAAAAGGCCCGCCGCAGCCCGTCCTCCACATAGAGGTCAAAGCGGGATGCTCCGTAGGTCACCTCACGGCGGATGACAGCCTTTTCGGAAAATAGTCCGCTTTTGGGCAGCCATTGCGCAGCGGCGGCATTGGGCAGCTGGGAGTCCATATTGATCAGCAGCCCCGGCTGCTTCTCCACGGCGATCAGGTCATATTTGGTCTTCCGCTTGGGATTCTCTCCAAGAGCCAGGTACACGGTGTTTCCGGGGATCAGCAGCTCCTTGCAGCGGCCGGTGTTCTTCACATGGACGGTCTCCTCCCGTCCATCCAGCTCCACCTTGGCGATAAAGCGGTTGGGCCGGGATAAGAACCGGGCAGGAATGACGGTATGGTACTTCATAGCGCCTCCTTGGGGGTACTGCGCAGGAAGTGGATGATAAAGGGGATGGAGATCAGCCCGGTCAAAAGGTCAGACAGGGGCTGGGCGATCTGGATGCCCCTCAGGCCCAGAATGGGCACGCCGATGAGCAGAATGGGGATCAGCAG
>JAFQCY010000114.1 GCA_017399355.1 Oscillospiraceae bacterium | reverse complement strand
TAACAGCTTGTCTTTCTATATGTCTAAAATCAGATAGCACGTTCAACCTTATTGGAACGGAGGCATCTTGTACAGACGTAGACATGGCGGGGAGAACCATTGACGATAGCTTTCACGCGCTTTACGTTGGGCTTCCACATTCTGTTGGAACGTCTGTGAGAGTGGGAGACCTTAATGCCGAACGTAACACCCTTGCCGCAGATATCGCACTTTGCCAATTGCTGCACCTCCAATCGTTGAAAAATCACAGGAAAATAGGACGCCATAAAGCGCCGGTACATATATTAGCAGAAAACTTCGAAAAAAGCAAGAGAAAAATTTGAAATTTTTATATTTTTTTCTAAGAACTTGCGCTTTCCCTTTTTGTATACTATAATGATATTAAATCACATTGAAATACCTGCGTTTTTTGTTGATTTCGGAAAGGAGAGACTATGAATTCTTACTCTGTTCCCCTGACCCAAGTAGTGGAGGACTTCCACCTGCAGATCTGGCACGCCTCTACAGACTATGAGGGAGTGGATATTGTGGTGGAGGAAGTGACCCGACCCGGTATCCAGTTTGCAGGCTTCTTCGAGCATTTTGAGCGTCTGCGTTTACAAGTAGTGGGCAATGTGGAGTTTGCCTACCTGAGTACCCTGAGCCACGAGCGCAGCCTGGAGATCTTTGATCAGCTCTTCTCCCGCAAGATCCCTGCCATGATCTTTGCCCGCAATCTGGAGCCCACCTCTGAGTGCCTGGAGATGGCAAAGAAGCATGATATCACCATCCTCCGCTGCCTGGAGTCCACCTCCTATCTGGTTTCGGGCATTACAGCTTACCTGAAGAATGCCCTGGCTCCCCGGATCTCCCGTCACGGTGTTTTGGTCGAGGTTTACGGCGAGGGTATGCTTCTGATGGGCGAGAGCGGCATCGGTAAGAGTGAGGCTGCCGCAGAGCTGCTGAAGCGTGGCCACCGTCTCATTGCCGATGATGCGGTGGATATCCGCAAGATCGCCGATAATACCCTCCTGGGTACTTCTCCCGCTCTGATCCGCAATTATATCGAGATCCGTGGTATCGGCGTGATCAATGTGGCCAAGCTCTTCGGTATGGCCGCTATCAAGGACGAGACTGCCATCAATTTAGTGGTCAATATCGTGCCTTGGTCCGGAGATCAGATCTATGACCGCCTGGGCCTGGAGGAGCAGTATATGGATATCCTGGGAGTCAAGGTTCCTGCCATTACCATTCCCGTTAAGCCCGGCAGAAACCTGGCCATCATCCTGGAGATCGCTGCCATGAACAATCGCCAGAAGAAGATGGGCTACAATGCCGCCGTAGAATTCACCGAGCAGATCAACCGCCACTTCGAGACCCAGAATACCAGAAAAAGATAATACACCACAGTTTCAGCCGCACGGAGAGAATTCTCTGTGCGGCTTTTGTAGCCTGAAAATCGATTATAGCCCCGTTTATCGTACATAAAACCGTTATAATACAGGTGAAGGCAGAAAAGAGAACGGCAGAATTGCGTTGTGTGCCAAAAATAATTTGCCATAGCACGCTTCCTGTGATATAATATATTGGATATAGTGGCGAAGTATGCGACAGAGGCCGGATGCCTCTCTTGATAAGGAGAACGATATGTCCATGACGGAACTGAAACAGCGTTTATTTAATATTTTACCTGCTTTTTCCATTCGGGAAGAGGAGCTGCTCAGCAAGCATACCTCCTTCCGCATCGGCGGCCCTGCGGAGCTGATGGTCTTTCCCAATTCCCCAGAGCAGCTGCGGCAGATTTTTCTTGCAGCCGGGACCTGCGGTATCAAGCCCCGGATCCTGGGCAGCGGCAGCAATGTGCTGGCGCCGGATGAGGGTGTCCGTGGGCTGGTGATCTGTACCCGGGAGTGCCTGATGGGCCTGGAGCTGGTCAACGGCACCCAGGTCATCGCCATGAGCGGCATGACCCTGGCCCAGACGGCTATGTTTGCCGCCCGTAACGGGCTCAGCGGCCTGGAATTTGCCCATGGCATCCCCGGCAGCGTGGGGGGCGGCATCTATATGAATGCCGGCGCCTACGGCGGCGAGCTGAAGGATTGCGCCGCCTGGACGGAATTTATGGATCTTTTTGGCAACATCCTCCGCTACGAAGGGGCTGAGCAGGGCCTTGCCTACCGCAGCAGCAGCTTCCAGGGCAAGGAGGGCATCATCCTCCGGAGCTGCTTCTCCCTGACCGCCTCCGATGAAGCCACGGTCCGCAGCCGCATCAAGGAGCTGAACGACCGCCGCCGTGCCTCTCAGCCCTTAGAGCTGCCCTCCGCAGGCAGCACCTTTAAGCGCCCCAAGACCGGCTATGCCGCAGCCCTGATCCAGGAGGCCGGGCTTAAGGGCCTTCGGGTGGGCGGCGCAGCGGTGTCAGAAAAGCACGCAGGCTTTGTGGTGAACCTGGGCGGTGCAAGGGCCAAGGATGTTCTGGAGCTGATCGCAATGGTTCAGGAGAAGGTGCTTGCCCACAGCGGTGTGGCACTGGAGCCGGAAGTGCGCCTCTGGGGGACGGATCATGAAGCTTAAGATCTCCTCCTTCGGCAGAAAGCACGGCCCCATTGCTGCCGATGTGATCCTGGATGTCCGCTGCCTGGAGAACCCCTTCTGGGTGCCGGAGCTGAAGGAGCTGAGCGGATTAGACCTGCCGGTGCAGGACTATATCCTGGCCCATAGCGGCGACTATATGCTTAGGCTGCAGAGGCTCCTGGAGCTGCACCTCTCTTTTGCTCAGGAGCGGGGCTTTGAGGAGCTGCATATTGCCTTCGGCTGCACCGGGGGCAGACACCGCTCTGTGTGTACCGCAGAGCTGATGGCTAAGGCGCTGACCGCTGCAGGCTACAGCGTGGAGCTTTGCCATCGTGATTTGAAAATCTGATCAGAAAGGGGAGGGCAGGATGTCCTTTTCTTCCAATGTAAAAAGTGAGCTGTGCCGCCCGGAGGTGGCCAAAAACTGCTGCGCCCTGGCAGAGGCCATGGGAGCGCTGCTCTATGCCAATACCTTCGCCTCCGACCAGATCCGTATCGTGACGGAGAGCAATGATTTCGCCCTCCGTTTGCCCCGGCTCTTCCACAAGGCCCTGGGGGTCGGCTTTGATATTACCCCGGAGAGTCATCTCCCCGGTAAGCAGATCTATGCCATTACAGATCCCCATAAGATCCGCCAGGTCTTTACCCGCTGCGGTTTTTCTGCTACCAGCAGCATCTGCCTCCATGTTAATCTGGGCCTTCTGGAGAGTGAGTGCTGCCGCAGAGCCTTTCTGCGGGGGGCATTTTTGGCCGGCGGCTCTGTGACCGACCCGGAGAAGCGCTACCATCTGGAGCTCTCCACCACCCATCTCAGCGTCAGCCGTGAGACCCAGACCCTCTTGGAGGAGATGGGCCTGCCTGCCAAGGAGACGGAGCGGAAGGGCAGCTCCATCCTGTACTACAAATTCAGCGAGAGCGTGGAGGATTTCCTCACCGCTATCGGCGCACCTGTCAGCGCCATGGCGGTGATGTCCGCCAAGATCGAGAAGGATTGGCGCAATACTGCCAACCGTAAGGTCAACTGCGACTCTGCCAATCTGGATAAGATCGTCGCTGCAGCCCAGGAGCAGCTGTCCGCCCTGCGAAAGCTTCGGGAGCAGGGAAAGTTTGATGAGCTGCCGGAGAAGCTGAAGCAGACCGCCCTGCTGCGCATGGAGTATCCCGAGGCTGCGCTTTCGGAGCTGGCAGAGCTCCATGAGCCTCCCCTGAGCAAGTCCGCCACCAGCCACCGTATGCGCAAGCTCATGGCGCTGGCGGCCCAGGAAAATTAAGAGAGGAGTACGGCTATGGCCTTTGTTCACTTACACCTTCATACGGAATACAGCCTCCTGGACGGAGCCTGCCGCATCGGCAAACTGATGGATCGGGTAAAGGAGCTGGGGCAGGATGCCGTTGCCATAACCGACCACGGCGTGATGTACGGCGTGATCGACTTTTACCGTGCTGCCAAGGCCAAGGGGATCAAGCCTATTATCGGCTGCGAGGTCTATGTGGCGGCCAAGTCCCGCTTTGACCGGGAGCATGGAAAGGGCAGCGATGCCAACCATCTGGTGCTGCTCTGCGAAAACGAGACCGGTTACCGCAACCTGAGCTATATGGTCTCCAAGGGCTTCCTGGAGGGCTACTACTATAAGCCCCGTGTGGATCTGGAGCTGCTGCGTGCCCATTCCGAGGGTCTGATCGCCCTGTCTGCCTGCCTGGCAGGCGGCGTGGCAAGGAAGCTCAGCGGCAATGACTATGTGGGAGCCAGGGATTATGCCCGGACCATGGCAGAGATCTTTGGGGAAGGGAACTTCTTCCTGGAGCTTCAGGATCACCATCTGCCGGAGCAGCAGGAGGTCAACCGTGGCATTTTGAAGCTGGCAGCAGAGACCGGTCTGCCCCTTGTTGCTACCAACGATGCTCACTATCTCCGCCGTGAGGATGCGGCGGTGCAGGATGTGCTGCTCTGTGTCCAGACGGGTAAGACCGTGGACGATCCCGGCCGGATGCGCTTCGAGACCGATGAGTTCTATGTGAAATCCGAGGACGAGATGCGTGCCCTCTTCCCCAATCAGCCGGAGGCCATTGAAAATACCGCCCGCATTGCAGAGCGCTGCAATGTGGAGTTCACCTTTGGCCAGTACCATCTGCCCCGGTTCGCCTATCCCGAGGGCCATGACGGCTGGAGCTGGTTCACCCACCAGTGTAATGCCGGCTATGCCCGCCGCTATCCCACCGACCCCGAGGGATACCGGGAGCGGCTGGAGTATGAGATGTCTATGATCCGCAAGATGGGCTATGTGGACTATTTCCTCATCGTAGCCGATTTTGTGGACTATGCCAAGTCTCAGCAGATCCCCGTAGGCCCCGGCAGAGGCTCTGCCGCAGGCGCTATGGTCTCCTATTGCCTGGGCATTACCGACTTAGACCCCATGAAGTACAGCCTGTACTTCGAGCGCTTCCTGAACCCGGAGCGTGTCAGTATGCCCGATATCGATATGGACTTCTGCCAGGCCCGCCGTGGCGAGGTCATCGATTATGTGACGAGAAAATACGGCAAGGACCGTGTGGCGCAGATCGTCACCTTCGGCACCATGGCGGCCCGTGCGGCCATCCGTGACGTGGGTCGTGCCCTGAACTTTACCTATGCCGAGACCGATGTAGTGGCGAAGCTGATCCCCACCACCTTACATATGACCCTGGATGAGGCGCTGAAGGTGTCACCGCAGCTGAAGGAGCTTTACGACAGAGACGAGCGGGTCAAAAAGCTGGTGGATACCGCCAGAGCCCTGGAGGGGATGCCCCGCAATACCTCCACCCATGCTGCCGGTGTGGTCATCACCAAGGATCCCGTTTCGGACTATGTGCCCCTGGCTCGGAATGACGATACCATCGTCACCCAGTTTACCATGACCACCATCGAGGAGCTGGGCCTTCTGAAGATGGACTTCCTGGGCTTGAGAAACCTGACCATCATCGATGACTGCGAGCGCCAGATTCGCCGCAAGGAGCCGGAGTTTGACCTGCAGAAGGTGCGGGACGATGACCCGGATAGCTTCCGTATGCTCTCTGAGGGCAAGACAGCCGGTGTATTTCAGCTGGAGTCTGCCGGGATCACGGGGGTCTGCGTCAATATGCAGCCTCAGTCTATCGAAGACCTGACGGCAATCGTGGCCCTTTACCGCCCCGGCCCTATGGATTCCATTCCCCGGTTTATTGACAACAAGCTTCATCCGGAGAAGATCCGCTACATCTGCCCCCAGTTAGAGCCTATCCTGGCCGTTACCTACGGCTGCATCGTCTACCAGGAGCAGGTCATTGAGATCTTCCGCCGCCTGGGCGGCTACTCCCTGGGCCAGGCGGACAATATGCGCCGTGCCATCTCCAAGAAGAAGGAGCACGTGATTATTGCCGAGCAGAAGGCCTTTGTCTACGGCGATGCGGAGCGTGGGATCCCCGGTGCCATTCGCAACGGTGTCAGCGAGCAGGCTGCCCAGGCCATTTATAAGGAGATCCTGGACTTTGCCAACTATGCCTTTAACAAGGCCCATGCCGTCTGCTATGCCAAGGTGGCCTACGATACCGCCTATCTGAAGTGCCACTATCCCAAGGAGTATATGTCGGCGCTGCTGACCTCCGTGCTGGATAATTCCACCAAGACCGCCGGTTATATTGCTGACTGCAAGGATATGGGTATTCGCCTCCTGAACCCGGATATCAATCGCTCTGAGGATATCTTCACCGTGGAAGAGGGCGGTATTCGCTTCGGCCTGGGTGCGGTAAAGAATATCGGCAGGGGCTTGATCCGCCAGATGGTCGCCCAGCGGGAGGCTGACGGGCCCTTTAGCTCCCTGGAGGATTTCATCCGCCGGATGCAGGACTCCGACCTGAATAAGCGTGCCGTGGAGAACCTGATCAAGTGCGGCGCCATGGATGGCCTGGGGCTGAACCGTGCCCAGATGCTCTCTGCCTATGAGAAGATCATGGACAGCGTGGCACGAAGCAGAAAGAAGGATATCGAGGGGCAGATCAGCTTCTTTGATTTCCTCTCTGCAGAGGAAGAACCTGCTGCCCGGATCGTGATCCCCGATTGCCCTGAGCGCCCCAAAAATGAGCTGATGCAGATGGAAAAGGAAACCATCGGTATGTACCTCAGCGGCCATCCCATGGACGAGTACCGCAAGCTGCTGCAGAATAAGGGCGTGATCCCCATTCTGCGGATCCTCCAGTCCTTTGAAGAGGGGGATGGTATTTACCGGGATGAGCAGGTGGTTCGCATTGCGGGGATCGTGGAGGCTGTGAAGAACAAGACCACCCGAAATAACTCCATGATGGCCTATGTGACCTTGGAGGACGATACCGCTGCCATGGAGCTGCTGGCCTTCTCCAATGTGATCGCCAAGAACGGCAGCCTCCTGAAGGAAAATACCCCTGTTGTGGTCGAGGGCCGTCTCTCCGTCCGGGATGAGAAAGTGCCCCAGATGGTGATCAATGACCTGAAGCCCATTGCCCAGGCGGAGACCGTAGCGCCCTCCCGGCTCTATCTGAAGCTGCCCACCGAGGGCTGCCCGGCCGACCGCAAGGTCAGAGCCATCCTGTCTATGTTCCCGGGGCAGATGCAGGCGGTGCTGTATTTTGCCGATACGGGCCTGCGCAGAGGCACAAATTGCTCCGTCCGTGAGGATATGCTCAACGAGCTGCGGGATCTGTTAGGTAAGAATGCAGTGATATTGAAATAAATTAACATTTTTCGTTACAATAAGACTACACTTTTGTAACGATCTGTGCTATAATGTACTTCTGTATGGAAGCAAAATGGGAAAGGAGGCGCTGCTTTGAAACGCTTGTTACTCTTTGTGATATTGTTTTCCCTGATTTTCAGTCTGAGCGGCTGCTTCCTGGATCCTGCGGAGAGCCTGTATGCCATGCCGCAGCAATCCCGTGACTTCTACGATCTGCAGAATGCGGTAGAGGAGATCCTGCCGGACGGCGGTGCCTATTCGCCTCCGGTTTCCGGAGATAACCAGCAGGCTGTGCAGCTGGCCGATCTGGATGGCGATGGCGAAAACGAGGCCATCGTCTATATCCGGGGGGCCGGTGATGCCCCTATGTCTCTGTGCATCTTCCACAAGCAGGGCGAGAACTACCACCTGCTTGCCAAGCTGGATGGGGCGGGCAGCGCCTTTGACCGTGTCCAGTATGCCCAGCTGGATGGGCTGGGCGGCAGCGAGATCGTGGTTGGCCGCCGCATCAGCGAGCAGGTCACCTGCAGTTTAAGTGTCTACAGTCTCCATGATGGAGTGGTCAGCGAGCTGCTGAGTACCGGCTATGCGGAGTTTATCACTACGGACCTCAATGCCGATACTCTCACCGACCTGGTGATCCTCCGTAACGATGCCGATGCCAAAAATGGCATTGCGGAGTTTTACCATTGGACGGAGGAACAGCTTTACCGTGAGGTGGAGGCCCGCATGAGCGCACCGGTTCATGCGGTCAAGCGGATCATCACCGGCAATATGAGCCGGGGGATCCCTACGGTGTTTGTCGCCTCGGAATATGAGGAGAATACCATCATCACCGATGTCTTTGGCATTTACGGCGGCACATTCAGCAATCTGGCTCTGGACGAGGGGGCAGATACTGCGGTGCAGACCGTCCGTGAATACTATGTCTACAGCAGCGATATCGATGACGACGGCTTGATCGAACTGCCCAGAGTGATTCCCCTGGGGAGCATCCCGGAAGACAGCACTTCAGAGAATCAGTCCCTGATCTCCTGGTACAATCTCTCCCCCGGCGGTGGGGAGGAGGTCAAAGCCCTGACCTACCACAATTACTCCGGCGGCTGGTATCTGAGCGTGCCGGAGGATTGGGCGGATCGCCTGATCGTCACCCGCAGCAGTGCCTTTGACAGTGTGCTGACCCATACCTTCTCCCTGCTTACGCAGGAGGGGGAGCTTCGGCAGCTTTTCTCCCTGGCGGCGCTGTCCGGAGAGAGCGCCCAAAGAGTCCAGAACGATCCTGGCTGGATCAGAATCAATACCAAGGGCGAGATCAGCTACTTCTGCTGCATTACAGACAGCAGCATTCCGCTGCAGGATATCAAGGACAGCTTCCACTTTATCCGTGTCGACTGGAATACCGGCGAGACGGGCGAATAAATTGCGATTGATCGTGAAATACGGAGGGAATATAGAATGAAAAAAGTATTGATTCTGGAAGACGAGGTCAGCATTCGATCTTTTGTGGTGATCAACCTGAAGCGTGCCGGCTATGAGCCCATTGAGGCAGGCACCGGCATGGAGGCCCTGGAGCGCCTGAAGGAGAATCCGGATATCGGCGTGGCGATCCTGGATATTATGCTGCCGGATATCGATGGCTTCGAGGTCTGCCGCAACATCCGCGCCACCAATAAGACCATTGGCATCATTATGCTCACAGCCCGTACCCAGGAGATGGATAAGGTCACCGGCCTCATGACCGGTGCAGATGATTATGTGACCAAGCCCTTCTCTCCCGCAGAGCTGACGGCACGGATCGATGCCCTGTATCGCCGTATCGGCGGAGCAGGGGAGTCTGACCCCGAGATCATTGTCCACGAGCCCTTTACCCTCAATATCCGCAACCGCACCCTGGAGAAGGAGGGCAGAAGGATCAAGCTGACCCAGATGGAGTATGCCATCATCCAGCTCTTTATGCAGAATCCCGGCAGAGCCCTGTCCAGAGAGGATATTCTCACAGCGGTCTGGGGCCGGGACTACGAGGGCGAGCTGAAGATCGTAGACGTGAATATCCGCCGCCTGCGCATTAAGATCGAGGATAATACCGCCAACCCCACCTATATCACCACGGTCTGGGGCTTCGGCTATAAGTGGGGGCTGTAAGCGCCTCACAGCAATTTTACCTGTGGAGGTGAGTGCCATCAAACAGACAAAGGGCCTGAAGGGGCGCTGGCTTCGGAATACCCTGAGCATTGTGCTGGCCATTGTGCTGCTCTGTGTCACAGCCCTGTCGGCTACGGTCGCAGCCTATTATTATTCCAATATGGAGGCCGGTCTCCGCTCCAAGGCACGCACCAGCACCCTGTTCTTTGAGACCTACGTGGGCCAGAGCTACCACGAATACTATCAATCCTGCGCCAAGTTCACCCAGACCTTTGATGCCAAGGATGTGATGGAGATCCAGTTTATCGATACCAACTATCGTATCGTCTCCTCCTCCTATAGCCCCCTGTCTGCCATGGCAGAGGTCACTGATGATATTACCGAGGCCATAGAGACCCGGGAGCTCAGCACCTATACCGGCAAGAACCCTGCCACCGGAGAGCGGATCATGGCGGTCTCCAGCCCCCTGATCTACTCCAATGGAGAGGTGATCGGTGTGCTGCGCTATGTGACCAGCCTGAAATTGGTGGATCGGCAGATCCTGACCTTTACCCTGGTGATCTCTCTGGTGGGCATTATGCTCCTTTTGATCGTCTATGGCAGCGGCCGCTATTATTTGAAGTCCATTTTGGAGCCTGTTTCCGAGATCACCGCCACGGCCAAGCGGATCGCCGCAGGCAGCTACGGTATCCAGATCCAGCGCCATTTTGATGATGAGATCGGCGAATTGGCCGATACCATCAATGATATGTCTATCAAAATCAGCCAGTCGGAGAAGATGCAGTCGGAGTTCGTCTCCTCGGTCTCTCATGAGCTGCGCACCCCTCTGACCGCCATCAGCGGCTGGTCAGAGACCCTCCTCTCTGCCGGAGGCAGCGTGGAGCGGACGGAGGCCAAGCGTGGCCTCGGCATCATCCTGCGGGAATCCAAGCGCCTGACCGGCATGGTGGAGGAGCTGCTGGAGTTCACCCGTATTCAGGATGGCAGATTCAACTTGAATATTTCCCAGAGCGATATCCGTGCGGATTTTGAGGATACCGTATTTATGTACGGCTCTCAGCTGCAGCAGGAGCAGATCGAGCTGGTCTATTTGGAAAACGATGACGACATCCCCGAGATCCCCTGCGATCCTGCCCGTATGCGCCAGGTGTTCCTGAATATCCTGGACAATGCCGCCAAGCACGGCGGTGAGGGCGGCAAGATCACCGCGGAGATCTGCCTGGTTCAGGATCGGGTGGTCATCCGCATCCGTGATTTTGGCCCCGGTATCCCCGAAGATGAGATCCCTCTGGTCAAAAAGAGATTCTATAAAGGCTCGTCCAAGGCCCGTGGCAGCGGCATCGGCCTTGCGGTCTGCGAGGAGATCGTCTCCATGCATTCCGGCGAGCTGACCCTGAGCAATGCCGAGGGCGGCGGCACGCTGGTAACCATCAGCCTGCCCATCTCCGCCCGATAGAAAGGAAGCACTATGGCAAAGAAAGAAACGCAAGAGAAATTCAAAACCATGATCGGCGGTCAGGCCCTCATTGAGGGTATTATGATGATGGGCCCCGAGAAGATCGCCACCGTGGTTCGCACCAAAGAAGAACTGAAGGTGAAGATCGAGGATCGGAAACCGATCCCCAGATTCTCCGTTAAGAAGATCCCCTTCCTCCGGGGCGTCTTTAACTTCTGCGCCTCCATGAAGGTCGGTGTCACCTCTCTCATGTACTCCGCAGAGTTCTTTGGCGAGGACGAGGAGGAAGAGGCAGGGGAGCAGAGCAAGTTTGATGCCTGGCTGGAGAAGAAGCTCTCCTCCGAGAAGGCGAAGAACACCGTGATCACCGTGGCGGTGCTCATCGGCATCCTGTTCTCGGTGGGGCTGTTCTTTGTGCTGCCCTCCCTGATCGGCTCCTTTATCAATCGTTTTATTACGGATAATGAATTTGTCCGCAACCTCTTAGAGGGTATTGTGCGTATCGCCATCTTCCTGGGATACCTGTTCCTGACAGGCCGCATGAAGGATATGAAGCGTACCTACGGCTACCATGGCGCAGAGCATAAGACCATCCGCTGCTATGAGGCCAGGCTGCCTTTGACCGTGGAGAATGTCCGCAAGCAGACCCGTCTGCACCCCCGCTGCGGCACCAGCTTCCTCTTTGTAGTGATCATCCTCTCCATCCTGGTATTCTCTGTGGCCTCCATTCTCCTTGCTCCCATTACCCCCACCTTCGAAAGCGGCATCCTCAATGCGCTGGTTCGTGTGGCGCTGAAGCTTCTGCTGCTGCCCATCGTGGTGTGCCTGAGCTACGAGCTGAACCGTGTGGTAGGCCGCTATGACAACTGGTTTACCAGAGCCCTGTCTGCGCCCGGTATGTGGCTGCAGCATCTGACTACCAACGAGCCCGATGACAGCATGATCGAGGTGGCCATCACGGCCCTGACGGAAGTGCTTCCCAAAGAGGAGGGGACGGATCAATGGTAAAGAAATACGCCGACCTGTACCTGGATGCCCGCAGAGCCCTTCTGGAAAAGGAAGGCCGCTTTGCCTCCAATATTGCCCGTGAGCTGGTCTGCGCCGCCTCCGGTAAAAGTGCGGAGCAGATGATCTCTGACCGTGAGCTCTATGCCTCCGAGGAGATCTGCGAGCTGGCAGAGAGCTTTGTCTCCCGCTACCTGGCAGGGGAGCCCATGCCCTATATTTTAGGCCAGTGGGATTTCTATGATATGACCCTCACCGTCACGCCCGATGTGCTCATCCCCCGGGATGATACCATGGTGGTCACAGAGCTGGCAGTCAAGAAGGCTCTGTTTTTGCAGCAGGATCCCCGGATCCTGGATCTCTGTACCGGCTCCGGCTGCATCGGCCTGGCCATTGCCAAGCGGGTCAAGGATGCCCGTGTGACCCTGGCGGATATCAGCCAGGCTGCCCTCCGTGTGGCAAGACGGAATGTCCAGGATCAGCGCCTGGCTGCAAGGGTCAAGTGCATTCCCCTGGATGTGACGAAGCCTGCCCAGGAGTTTTTAGGCACGTTCCATATGATCGTTGCCAATCCTCCCTATATCACCACCCGGGAGATGGCCGGGCTGGATCCCTCCGTCCGGGACTTTGAGCCCACCATCGCCCTCCACGGCGGTGAGGACGGCCTGGACTTTTACCGTGCCATTTTGGAGAATTATTCTACTGTCCTGTGTCCCGGCGGCTGGATCTGCTTTGAATTCGGCAAGGGTCAGGAGAAGGCGGTCTGCAGCCTCCTGCAGGACCATGGATATAAAATCATAGAACTGAGAGAAGATACACAGGAAATTATTCGGGCCGTTCTGGCTCAGAAAAGAGAGGAAGCGTAATTATGGCACAGAAGAAATCCGCTTATGAAGCCCCTGCACCTGCAGAGGATAAGAAGAAAGCTTTGGAAACCGCCCTGCATCAGATCGAGAAGAGCTTTGGCAAGGGCTCTGTGATGCGCCTGGGCGACTGCCCTGAGGTCAGCGTGGATGCCATCTCCACCGGCTCTCTGGCGCTGGATGCCGCTCTGGGCATCGGCGGTCTGCCCCGTGGCAGAATCATCGAGATCTATGGCCCGGAATCCTCCGGCAAGACCACCCTGGCCCTTCATGTGGTGGCAGAGGCTCAGAAGAAGGGCGGCGAGGTAGCCTTTGTGGATGCGGAGCATGCCCTGGATCCCACCTATGCCGCTGCCATCGGCGTGGATATCGACTCCATGCTGGTCTCCCAGCCCGATACCGGCGAGCAGGCCCTGGAGATCACCGATGCCCTGGTTCGCTCCGGTGCCATTGATGTAGTCGTAGTGGACTCCGTTGCCGCTCTGGTTCCCCGCCAGGAGATCGAGGGCGAGATGGGCGATGCCTTTGTGGGTCTTCAGGCCAGACTCATGTCTCAGGCCCTGCGTAAGCTGGCGGGCACCATCTCCAAGACCAACTGCGTGGTCATCTTCATTAACCAGCTGCGTATGAAGATCGGCGTTATGTACGGTAACCCCGAGACCACCACCGGCGGCAATGCCCTGAAGTTCTACTCCTCTGTCCGTCTGGATGTCCGCAAGGTAGAGACCATTAAGGACGGCGGTGCTGTGGTAGGTAACCGCACCCGTGTCAAGGTTATTAAGAATAAAGTTGCGCCCCCCTTCCGTGAGGCGATCTTTGATATTATGTACGGCGAGGGC
>JAFQCY010000113.1 GCA_017399355.1 Oscillospiraceae bacterium | reverse complement strand
TGGAGATGCAGATGCCCCGCAGATCCAACCGGGCAGCCAGCAGCTCTCCGGACAGACCGGGCAGCCGCAGGTTCAGAATATGGGGCAGACAGGGACCGGAGCCATTTACTTCCAGATGGGGGATGCGCGCCCGCAGCTGGGCAAGCAGTCCATCCCGAAGGGCAGCCTGCCGGGCCGATTCCTGCTCCAGATGAGAGAAAACGATTTCGCATGCTGCGGCAAATCCGGCGATGGCCGGCACATTCTCTGTGCCGGACCGGAGACCAAACTCCTGTCCGCCGCCTTCCAGCAGGGGAGGGGGAAAGAACCCTCTGGGAAGGGCTAGAACCCCCACACCGGCGGGTCCGCCCAGCTTGTGGGAGGAAAAAGTGACCAAATCGGCACCTTCAAAGGGCTGAGATACGTGTCCAAAGCTCTGTACAGCGTCGCAGTGGTAGAGAATGCCATGGGCCCGGGCAATGTCCGTAAACGATTTCACATCCTGCAGGATGCCGGTCTCATTGTTGGCGCTTTGGAGGGAGATCAGAACAGTATCCGGCCGGACGGCCGCCTCCAGCGCACGGGGGGCAATCCGCCCATCCGGGCCGGGAGCCAGCCGCGTGACAGTAAATCCCAGCGCTTCCAGAGCGGCTCCGGAGCGGAGAACAGAGGCGTGCTCGATCTGGCTGAGGATAATATGACGGCCCTTTTTTTTGCGTGAAAGGGCAGCCATACGAATGGCCCAGTTATTGGATTCAGTGCCTCCGGATGTAAAAATGATGGATGATGCGGGCATATTCGCAACTTCTGAGATGGTTTTTCTGGCCAAACGCAGATGGCGCCGGGAGAGGGCGGAGGTGGCGTGGATGCCGCTGGGATTACCGAAAGCCTCCCGGGATACCCGGAGCTGCGTCTCCAGTGCCTGAGACAGTGGAGGAGCCGAGGCGGCGTGGTCAAGATAGATCATTTCTCAGACCCTCCTTTCCTGAGCTTATTTCATTATAAGCTCTGCGGACCAGGAAATCAATTGTCTGTACGAGCATGAAACAAGTGAAAAACTTATAGAAAGAAGTTATAGTAAAATTAAACAAGAAAACGTTTAAGTTTTTGTAGAAGCATCCAATGTTTGGGAAAATGCACAATTTTTGATTGACTTTCTTAAACGATATAGTTATATTTCGGTTAAGGAGTATAGCTGAAGCTGCTTGTAAAGCAGAATCTAGCTGTACAAAACGGACAAAAATGAATAAGGAGGAAGAAACATGAAGAAATTGCTCGCTCTGCTGTTGGCACTGGTTATGTGCCTGTCTCTGGTAGCATGCGGTGGCACTGACGCTCCTGCTGAAGAGCCCGCTGAAGAGCCTGCTGCCGAGGAACCCGCTGAGGAACCTGCCGAGGAACCTGCTGAGGAACCTGCCGAGGAACCCGCCGAAGAATCCGGCAAGACCGTGATCAATCTCTGGGCCTTCACCGACGAGGTGCCCAAGATGGTCCAGAAGTATCTGGAACTCAACCCCGAGTTTGCAGAGAAGTATGAGGTCAAGGAGACCATTATTGCCACTACCGACGGTGCCTATCAGCCCGCTCTGGACCAGGCTCTGGCCGCTGGCGGCGAGGATGCTCCTGACATCTACTGCGCTGAGGCTGCCTTCATCCTGAAGTATTCTCAGGGCGATGCCTCTGCCTTCGCTGCTCCCTATGACGATCTGGGTATCGACACCGCCGCTGCCATCGAGGCTGCTGACATTGCTCAGTACTCTGTGGATATCGGCACCCGTCCCTCCGACGGCAAGGTCGTTGGTCTGGGCTATCAGGCCACCGGCGGCGCTTTCATCTATCGTCGTTCCATCGCCAAGGACGTTTGGGGTACTGATGATCCCGCCGTCGTGGCTGAGAAGATCGGCGCTGGCTCCGGCGACTGGGAACAGTTCTACGCTGCTGCTGCCGAGCTGAAGGAAAAGGGCTACGGCATCATCTCCGGTGACGGCGACCTGTGGCACGCTGTTGAGAACAGCTCCGAGTCCGGCTGGATCGTTGATGGCGAGCTGACCATCGACGCTAAGCGCGAGGCCTTCCTGGACCTGTCCAAGGAACTGAAGGACAAGGGCTACCACAACGACACTCAGGACTGGCAGGACGCTTGGTTTGCTGACATGAAGGGCGAAGGCGAGCAGGGTATCCTGGGCTTCTTCGGTCCCGCATGGCTGATTAACTACACTCTGGCTCCCAACTGCGGCGGCACTGCCGTGGGCGAAGGCACCTATGGTGACTGGGCCATCTGCGAGCCTCCCGTGGGCTTCTTCTGGGGCGGCACCTGGCTGCTGGCCAACAAGGATTCCGACGTGAAGGAAGCTGTTGGCGAGATCATTGAGTGGATCACCCTCGACTGCACCGAGACCGGTCTGCAGTATCTGTGGGCCAACGGCACCATCTATGGCGCTGGCGGCACCAAGGACTGCGTTGCTTCCGGTACTGTTATGGCTATGTCCGACGGCTCCGTTGAGTTCCTGGGCGGCCAGAACATGTTCGATATCTTCGTTCCCGCTAACCAGTTTGCCAACGGCAAGTGCCTGACTCAGTATGACGAGAGCATCAACACCTATTGGCGTGATCAGGTCCGTCAGTATACTGCTGGCGAAAAGACCCGTGACGAGGCTATTCAGGCCTTCAAGCAGCAGGTCGCTGACAACCTGGACGTCGTGGTTAACTTTGATTGATGATATTCCCCTCAGGGTATTAACCCCGGTCAGGTAACTAAATAGCAATGGTGGGGGAGGG
>JAFQCY010000112.1 GCA_017399355.1 Oscillospiraceae bacterium | reverse complement strand
TCGAACTGTCGGCTTCGCCTAAAGCCTCCCTTGTTAAAGGGAGGTGGGTCGCCTTGAAAAGGCGACTCGGAGGGATTCCGCACGCCGCAACACCGTTATTCTGCAAGGCTTTCAGCGAATTCGTACTGCCTGCACGAATCCCCCCGGATCGCCTGAAAGGCGATCCGACCCCCTTTAACAAGGGGGTCTTTGGTACAGGCAAACCGTTCGTCAAATTTCTGTTTGACTTACTGCGGACGGGATGTATTTTTTCCCTTAATGGACATTTTAGCGTTCCTTTGTGCTAAATATGCGCGGTTTACATAATTATATTATGGTAAATTGAAGATCTATTGTAGTTGCGTAGCCTGTCGCCCGTGGCACTTTGCCTTTTGCCGATTTCAAAGAATCCATGACAGCTCTCTTGAGAGCGCTGATTCGGCGTGCTATAATGTTAGTAGTACCGAGATTTTTGCAGAGCCCGTCACTGACTTCGACGTCATACGAATGGCACCATGCTCAGCATGGCGAACGCGATCGGCGTGTCGTACTGCAGAAATCTTGGTATTTTTGCATTGACATTTGCAAGGGTCTTACGGTAGTTTTCAAGGGTCTTACGGTAGTTTTCAAGCAGCTTGACTCCGGAATGAAAATGTGGTAAAATCAATACATCAATATCACGCAGGAAGTTAGACTTCGGATTTGATCCGCATGAGCTGACGATGTCCTGCGTGATATTGTGATTCCGGGGAACTGTGAGATATCTCTTGACACGGCGCTTCATAATGGATATAATGAAATCGAAGGTATGTCGCTTCGGAGTAGCCCACCTCTCAAGGCCGGCCTCCGACTGGAGTGGTGACATACCTTCGTTTTTGTTTTTGTACCCCAAAGATCCTGCAATGCTTCTTGACAAACTGCTGAAATCGTGCTATATTCCGTTTTGGGAGAAGCCTGCGATACACCACCCAACGTGTAGGGTTGGGCCGTCACTGCGCAGCCGTCTCCCGGGACATCGGGAACAGATAAGATGCATCTCCGCCCAACTCGGACGGCAGCCGTTTTATCCAAGACCCCGATGTCCTTTTTGCGTTTAGACCATATTTACTGCCTAAAAGGAAACCCACTGCATCGTGGTAAATGCAGTGGGTTCTTTATCTTTTTATACGAAAAGGTAAATTATGAAATGTCCTTGCTTTTGCGAAAACTCATTCAAATTCAATGATATATCGCTTGTGCGATACGATATGCGGCTAAAGCCGCATGATATACTTGCTTCGCAAGCATGATATAATATCCGTTCCTGCATACGCAAAAGCGTATATCATCTGCAAAGCAGATATCATACCCGTAGGGTATATCATCCGTTCTGCAAGGAACGGATATCATTGAAAAAGGGACTTCACTTTCGTGAAGTCCCTTTTTCATGGAGCTGTTACCCGGATTCGAACCGGGGATCTCCCTGCGGGAGAGCTTCGCTCGATGCAGATTGAAAAATTTGCTTCGCAAATTAGGGATGAGGTCCCCGGTTTTGCTTGCACAATAGAAAAACCACTGCATTATTTCCAATGCAGTGGTTTCTTGGAGCTGTTACCCGGATTCGAACCGGGGACCTCATCCTTACCAAGGATGCGCTCTACCTGCTGAGCTATAACAGCATTTCAGACAGCTTTGACATTATAGCAAGAGAAGTACGTTTTGTCAACTACTTTTCTTGAAATTTTTAAAATTTTTTGCCGAAGAACGTTGCGCTGGGAGAATGCTGTGGTATAATGGGGGAGAAAGGAAGTGACGGCATGAAAACCTTGCTGATCGTTGTGGATATGCAGAATGATTTTGTTACCGGCGCTCTGGGATCGAAAGATGCGGAGGCGATTCTGCCCGCTGTCAACCGGCGGATCGAGGAGGCAGACCGGGTGGTCTACACCCTGGACACCCACGGTGCCGACTATCTCTCCACTCAGGAGGGGCAGAAGCTGCCCGTTGCCCACTGCATCAAGGGCACCTGGGGCCATGCCCTGGCAGATGGCCTGCAGATCCGGGAAAATGCACCGCAAATTGAGAAGCCTGCCTTCGGTTCAGCTGCCCTGGGCGAGTATGTCCGTGAGCTCTTTGACCGCAGGGAGATCGATGCTGTGGAGCTGATCGGCCTCTGCACCGATATCTGCGTGATCTCCAATGCCATGCTGCTGAAGGCAGTTTGCCCCGAGCTGCCGGTCAGCGTCCGTGCCGATTGCTGCGCCGGTGTCAGCCCCCTCAGCCATCAAAACGCTCTGGAGGCCATGAAGGTCTGCCAGATCGGGATTCTGTAAGGAGTTACTATGAAACAGGCTTATTTTGCAGGGGGCTGCTTCTGGTGCATTACCCCGACCTTCCGTGAAACGGAGGGCGTTGTAAATGTCACCAGCGGCTACTCCGGGGGCTCGGAGGAGAATCCCCGTTACGAGGATGTGAAATACCAGCGCACCGGCCATCGGGAGACCATCCGCATCGACTATCTTCCCGAGCAGGTCTCTTACGAAAGGCTGCTGGAACTGTTTCTCTGCGGTGTTGATCCCTATGACGGCGGCGGCCAGTTCATTGACCGTGGCCACTCCTACACCCTGGCGGTGTACTACCTGGACGAAGCCCAGCAGCAGGCCGCTCAAGCTGCCATCCGGGCCCTGGAGCAGGAGAGCGGTCAGCAGCCCCGGATTGCCGTAGAGCCCTTCCGCAGCTTCTATGCCGCCGAGGAGGAGCACCAGGACTATTACTTAAAGCACCCCAAGGAATTTGAGCAGGAGCTCATAGACTCCGGCCGCAGGAAACTCTAATATCTTTTGCCGTTTCTGTATCAAACGTCAGATTTTTGTATGGAGGATGATCCTATGAAAAGAACGTTTTATACGGAGGCGGCATATTTTATCGGTCTCCTCCTGCTGGCCATCGGCACAGCCTTTATGGAGCGGGCGGCCTTTGGCATGTCTATGATCGTGGCACCTGCTTATGTGGTCTACCTGAAGATCTCGGAGTATCTGCCATTTTTCACCTTCGGCATGGCGGAGTACGCTGTCCAGGCGGTAGTGCTGGTGCTTCTCAGTCTCTGCTGCCGCCGATTCCGCCTGCGCTATCTCTTCTCCTTCGTCACGGCGGTGGTCTATGGCTTTCTCTTAGACGGATCTATGGCGCTTTTGGCCCTGATCCCCGGGGATCATATGGCCCTGCGTGCGGTATTTTACCTGGGGGGCATGGTGATCTGCGCCTTCGGCGTAGCCATGCTGTTTGATACCTACATACCCCCGGAAGCCTATGAACTCTTCAGCAAGGAGCTGTCCTCCCGTTACGGCTGGAAGATCAGCCGGGTCAAGACGGTCTATGACTGCGCCAGCTGTGCTTTGGCAGTTGGACTTTCCCTGCTGTTATTTGGCCGTTTGGAGGGAGTCTATTGGGGCACGATTTTCTGCGCCCTGGTCAACGGCTGGCTCATCGGCAGAGCCGCCGCCCTCCTGAACCGCAGCTTTACCTACCGTGACGGCCTGCCAAAGCTAAAAAGATTCTTCGAAAAAATCTGAGCGGATCTTCTTTCGGGGATAACCCCATGATTCTCCTTACATGATTAATATTGTTTTTGATGGGCGTAGCCGCAGCGGCGGCAGAGCTCCTCGGTCACACGGCGGTTTTGCAGACCCTTTTTCAGGGCTGCCGCCCGTGGACTTGCCAGGATCTCGCACAGCTCCTGACGGAAGATATTGCCCAGAGGAATGCCTCCCTCAGCATCCAGGCAGCAGGGGACGACCGTGCCATCGGAGAGAATGCCGATCTGATCCCGCAGGCCGTAGCAGCCGTGGTTCTCGCCCAGGGCCTCGGCCTCCAGATCCGGCCAGTCGAAGCGCTCCCCCCACTCCAGAAATACATGGTCATACACCCGATGGCCGGAGCGGGTCTGCACCCAGGGCTCAGGGAAGCAGCGCCCCAGCGCCGCTAAAATTCTCTCGTTCAGGCGGTCAGCGCCGCCCTGATTCCAGAGCCGCAGCACGGCATAGATGCCCCGATCTCCTGCCTTTTTGCAGAAGTCAAAGCAGCCCTGCAGGTAGTCCTCCAGAGAGATGCCCATTTGGTTGGCCTCGTAGCAGTGCAGAGAGATGCTGACCTTGTGGAGCTTTTTGGCATTCAAAAGAATTTCCGCCTTTTGGGGCAGGAGGGTGCCGTTGGTGGTGAGGATCACGGGGAAGTCCAGTTCCCCGGCGATCTCCAGAAAACGCTCTAAATTCGGATGGAGCAGCGGCTCTCCCATGAGGTGGAAGAAGAGATAATCCGCAAAGGTCTTCGCCTGCGTTGCGGCATGGCGAAATTCCGCCTCTGTGAGAAAATGTATGGGCCGCTTGGTGCCGTGGCAGAATTCACAGGCCAGATTACAGGCATTGGTGATTTCCAGATAAGCTTTTCGGATCACAGTATCCCTCCTTTCCGATACATTATATCATAGATTTTACCTTCCGTCATCAGAAATCTGTCCGGAAAAAGTAACTTGACAGATAATCGCTTCGGTGGTATGCTACAATTATAGAAACGGGAGTTTTTCTCCGAAGGAAGGGTGAAAACAATGAACAAAAAGAGAATTCTGTTTTTCCTCCCGGGGATCTTGTTTCCCTATATGGTGCTGGCGTTTCTGGGCATGCTGTTCTTCTCCTCACGGATGTCTCTGGATCTGATGGATGTGCTGTTCCAAGGCAATATATGGCGTTATCTCCTGGCCTTTACGGTTTATCTCCTGCTGAGCTTCGGCCTGTGTCTGGGCGGCTTTGTCCTGTCGCTGAGTAAGAAATGGGACGCAGCCTCTCTGGCCAAGACCGCCTGGATCGTGAAGCTGATCCAGATCCCGGCCTATGTGGCGATCTTTGTACTGGGCGTGATCTTTTTGACCACGATCTTCCTTTTCGCCCTTACCCTGGTGCTGATGGTGCTGGACTATGTGTCTGTTCTGATGAGTGGTATGCTCACCTCTGCAGCAGTGATCAACGGCAGCCGCAGCGGCAAAATCCGGCTAAAGAGCAATATCTGGATCATTGTCCTGCAGTTCATCTTCTGCGCCGATGTGGTTGCCGCCGGATTCTGCCACCATAGACTGAAAAAATAACTTGTGCCCCGGAAGGAGTGCGCTATGAAGTTTGTGATCTTTGCGGTTCTCTATATGCAGCTGATGGTCGGGCTGGTGCTGCTGATTGTAATTCCGAAAATGCGCAGGCAGGTGCAGGAAGGATCTTATACGAAGAACCATGATTTCTCCAGGCGGGAGATGCTCTACAGCATCCCATTGGATGAGAAGCAGTTTGTGGAGTCCCTACGCCTGAAGAACATCTATGACGGGCTGGAGTACACCCTGGACGAGGCAAATCACCGTATCACCTTCTCCTACGAGGGGTACCTCTTCAAGCTCCCTTATACCTATTCTGTAAGCCCTTTGCAGGAGGGGGAAAATCTTCTCCGCCTGTACAATCCGGATATCCACCCTCTTTCTGTGGGAGATCGATTTGCAATCGATATCAATTCCTTCTTTATCCGTAAATGCGGCGCAAAGCCTCTGGACTATGACAAAGCGAAAAATCCCTGAAGCATTTTATCACCTCGGCCGAGCATATGCTTGACCGAGGTGATTTGGATATGTGGAACAAGCTGATGGGGAAGCTGCCGATCCTGTTTGGCCTGGGGCTTCTCTTTTTCTTTGGAATTCTTGCGCTGCAGCGGAGCGGAACGCCCAAAGCCATCCAAACCGGCTCCTGGGGGCTGAGCTTTCCCAAAGAGGGGGAGACTCCCGTGGGCAATGCCACCAGGGAACAGCTGGCGCAGTATGATGCGGTCTATGTGGGAGACGGGGCGGAAAAGGTCATCTATCTGACCTTCGATGCAGGCTACGAAAACGGCTGCACGGCCCAGATCCTGGATGTGCTGGCGGAGCAGAATGTGCCTGCGGCCTTCTTCCTGGTGGGGAACTACCTGGAGCAGAACCCGGATCTGGTCAGACGGATGCAGGCGGAGGGGCATATGGTGGCAAATCATACATATCACCATTATAATATGTCTAAGATCTCCGATCCGGCTACCTTCCGAAAAGAGCTGGAATCTCTGGAGGAGCTTTATACCGGGATCACAGGGGAGCCTCTTGCCAGGTATTACCGTCCGCCCCAGGGGATCTACAGCGAGGAGAATCTGAAGCTGGCCCAGGAGATGGGCTACCGTACAGTTTTCTGGAGCCTTGCCTATGTAGACTGGCAAAATGATGTCCAACCCAGCGCCCAGGAGGCCTTCTCCAAGCTGATCCCCCGGATCCACAATGGTGCTGTGGTACTGCTGCACAGCACCTCCAAAACCAATGCTGATATTCTGGGAGAGCTGCTTAACCGCTGGAAGGAGCTGGGCTACCGCTTCGGGACACTGGAGGAATTATTTTCCGGGGAAAGCTCTTGACAGCCTTTTGCACCCGTGTTATACTAAAAATGAGCGATAATGAGCGAAATTGCACGGAGGGATCACAAATGACTTACTGGGAGAGAGAAAAGCTGATTCTGGACATTCTGAAGGAGCAGGGCTCTGTGTCCATGACCCGCGTCTGCGAGTTAACCGGTGCTTCGGTGGCCACGGTCCGCCGGGATTTTGGGGAGATCCAGAAGAAAGGTCTGGCAACCCGGAGCCACGGTGGTCTCCATCTGCCGGAAAAGCCCAAGAAGCGCTACATGAGCGGTACGGAGATCGTAGACGAGATCGACCGGGAGAAGCAGCTGATCGCCATGGAGGCGGCAGCCCAGGTGAAGCCCGGGGAATCCATCTTCATCGGGGCAGGGAAGACCTGCAATATGCTGGCAGCCCTTTTGGGCAATGTGGAGCGGCTCCATGTGGTCACCACCTCTGTCACGGCGGTGCTGGAGCTTGCGGAGTGCCCCAATGTGTCTGTCACCCTGCTGGGCGGCGATATCCACATCGGAAAGCACTATATCGAGACCCTGGATACAGATCTGAGCCAGACCTTGCGGGGCTATTTCTTCGATAAGGTGTTCCTGACCTGCGAGGGTGTGGATCTGGAGCGTGGCTATACCGTGCAGGATAAAAACCGCACCGGCCTGTATACCCTCCTGTCCCGTATGACCCGCCGTCTGTATATGCTTTTGGACAGCGCCAAGTTCGACCGCAGCGCTTTTGCTACGGTCTATTCTCCCGATAAGCTCTGCCGGATCATCAGCACCAAGGCTATGCCTCAGAAGTTTGCGGAGTTCTATGCCAGAAGAGGGATCTCCTGTACTTTACTGGATAAGTAATTTGAGCGAAAATGAGCGATTTTACGCCAAGCACCGCCGAAGTCGATCTTCGGCGGTGCTTGGCGAATTTGCTTTTTCTCACAATATCAACAAAATAAACCACTTGCGGTTGTTCAAAATGCCGAAAAAAGCAAAAGGGAAACTCTTCTTATTGACATTCGAAGGATTTTATGGGATGATGTTAAGGAATGAAAAGAAGAAAAAACTATGAGCGATTTTGAGCGATTTGAAATGGAGAATGAACAATGGAAAATAAAGGCATTGTAGAACTCTATCAGCCCCGGCATACCCTGATCGGCCGGGACGGTATTATGAAGATCCCTTACTTCCTGCGCCGCCTGAATGCGGAGCATGTTCTTGTGGTGACGGATAAGGGTCTGGTCAAGACCGGTACTGCCGGCAAGGTCACCGCTGTGCTGGATGATGCCAAGGTCAATTATGTGATCTATGACGGCGTGGAGCCCAATCCCTCCGTCCGCATCGTCAACGAAGCCTTTGATTTTTATAAGAAGAATCAATGTGATGCCATCATCGCCATCGGCGGCGGCTCTCCCATTGACGTAGCCAAGGCGGTCAGTATCCTCTCTGCCAACGGCGGCAAGATCCAGGACTATAACGGCTACAATAAGTCCAAGAAGCATGGCTCTCCCATCATCGCCGTCAATACCACCGCCGGTACCGGTACCGAGTGTACCCGAGCCTATGTGGTCACCGACGAGGAGGCCAAGACCAAGCTCCTTATGGTGGATACCAACTCCCTGGCCCATATCGCCCTCAATGACCCCATGCTCATGGTGGGTATGCCCCCCTCCCTGACGGCTTCCACAGGCATTGACGCTCTGACCCACGCCATTGAGGCTTACATCTGCAATACCCACACCCCCTTTACCGATGCCCTTGCCATGGAGTCCATCCGTCTGATCTCCGAGTCCCTCCGTGAGGCGGTCCGTGACGGCTCCAATATGGATGCCCGTACGGATATGTGCTGGGCAGAGTA
>JAFQCY010000111.1 GCA_017399355.1 Oscillospiraceae bacterium | reverse complement strand
CTCTGCCCTCGGAGTAGAAAATATTGATCAGTGCAGTAAAGACAATAATGATCAGCAGGGGCTTCAGACCCTTAACCAGTGCCTTCAGCTTAGTTTTGGACAGGATAATGGCCAGGGCCAGGAAGCTCAGCATCAGAGCATAGGAGATAAACCACTTGCATAGAAACAGCGCTACGATATAGACCAGAGTCAGTACCAGCTTGGTACGGGGATCTAAGCGGTGGACGATGGTATTCCCGGGGAAATACTGGCCTAAGGTGATGTCTTTAAGCATTTCCGGCACCTCCCTTTAAGGAGAGCAGCTGCTTCAGGGCGTGGTCGAAGGTATAGGTGGCAGGGTCTACATCGATCCCAAGCTCCCTTAGCCGCAGGAAGAGGCTGGTGACCTGGGGAACGGTAAGACCGATCTCCCGAAGCCGCTCTGCCTTGGCAAAAACCTCTGCGGGCTTGCCCAGCATCTCAATTTTGCCCTTGTACAGCACCAGAAGGCGGTCGGCAAGGGCAGCCACATCGTCCATGGAGTGGCTGACCATAATGATCGTGGCACCGGTGGCTTTCTGATAGGAGCGGATATTTTCCAGCAGAGCGGCACAGCCTGCGGGGTCCAGTCCGGCGGTGGGCTCGTCGAAGATGATGATCTCCGGCTCCATGGCGATCACGCCAGCAATGGCAACACGGCGCTTCTGGCCGCCGGAGAGATCAAAGGGGGATTTGTCCAGCAGTTCCCGATCTACGCCTGCAAAGTCAGCGGCACGGAGCACACGCTCCTTGATCTCCGCCTCCTTCAGGCCCATGTTCTTCGGGCCAAAGGAGATGTCCTTATAGACGGTATCCTCAAAGAGCTGATACTCCGGGTACTGGAATACCAGACCCACACGGAACCTGGCGGCACGGGTAGTCTGCTTATCCTTCCAGATACTCTCACCGCCCAGTAAAATGTCACCGGAGCTGGGCTTCAGAAGACCGTTCAGATGCTGGATGAGGGTGGACTTCCCGGAGCCGGTATGGCCGATGATCCCGAGAAATTCACCCTTTTCCACAGTAAAATTCAAATGTTGGATGGCGTCGTGCTGAAAGGGCGTGCCGACGCTGTAGGTATGGCAGAGGTCTTTGACCTCGATGATCTGAGACAATGTAGTTCCTCCCGGGTGGTCAGGCCTTCAGCATAGCGCAAAGTGCCTGCGCACATTCTTCAGTAGACAGGGCGTCGAGGGGAAGCTCGCAGCCCGCTTTGTTGAGTTCATACAGCAGCGCTGTGGTTGCAGGGACGGTGAGATCGGCGCTCTTCAGCAGCTCCACCTGGGAGAAAACCTCCTTGGGGCTGCCGTCGGTGAGGATCTTGCCCTCCTGCATCACAATGACCCGGTCTGCTCTGCAGGCCTCGGTCATATGGTGGGTAATCAGCACCACGGTGATGCCGCTCTCCCGATTGAGCCGCTCAATGGTGGAGATGACCTCCTCACGGCCGTGGGGATCCAGCATGGCCGTGGGCTCGTCCAGCACGATGCACTTGGGCCGCATGGCGATCACACCGGCAATGGCGATGCGCTGCTTTTGGCCGCCGGAGAGCAGATGGGGGGCATGCATACGGAATTCGTACATCCCCACGGTCTTTAGCGCCTCGTCCACACGGCGGCGGATCTCTGCGGGCTCCACACCCAGATTCTCCGGGGCGAAGGCTACGTCCTCCTCCACCACATTGGCAACCATCTGGTTGTCCGGGTTCTGGAAGACCATGCCCACGGTGCGGCGGATCTCCAGAAGCTGATCCTCATCGGCGGTATCCATGCCGTAGACAAATACCTTGCCGCCCTCGGGCAGAAGCACAGCATTCAGCTGCTTGGCCAGGGTGGACTTACCGCAGCCGTTGTGGCCCAGCACAGCCACAAAGCTGCCCTCCTCAATGGTCAGGTTCAGCTTTTCAAAGACCGGAAGGCTAAAATCGCCCTCGTCAGCAGGGTAGGAGAAGGTGAGTTCTTTGGTTTCGATGGCAGTTGTCATTTTTCTGTCCTTTCGCTCCTGACCCAGCGACCGGCAGCGCCGCAGGGCAGGATCAGGCCGCTGCTGACGGGCAGACCCAGCTCATCGGACTCTGTGTGGCCGCCGTAGCGGGGGGTCACAATGCTGTCCAGCAGGCAGGTCAGTACCGAGGGGGCGAGGCCTGTGGTATAGGAATTGATGATAAAGAAGAGGGGATCATCCGAGAGAACCCCGGCTACCAGCTGCAGGAAGGGGAAGAGATCCTTCTCTAACTTCCAGATCTCGCCGGAGGGGCCTCTGCCATAGGAGGGGGGATCCATGATGATGGCATCATAGCGGCGGCCACGCTTGATCTCCCGCTCCACAAACTTGGCGCAGTCATCAATGATCCAGCGGATGGGGGCCTCGCTGAGGCCGGAGGCGGCGGCATTCTCTCTTGCCCAAGCCACCATACCCTTGGCGGCATCCACATGGCAGACAGAGGCGCCTGCCTTGGCGGCGGCCAGAGTAGCGCCGCCGGTATAGGCAAAGAGGTTCAGCACGCTGACAGGCCGTCCGGCATTACGGATCTGCTCTGCGATAAAGTCCCAGTTGGCTGCCTGCTCCGGGAAAACACCGGTGTGCTTGAAGTTCATGGGCTTGACGTTAAAGGTCAGTTCGTTGTAGCGGATCTGCCAGCGCTCGGGGAGCCGGTGCTGGGACCACTGACCGCCGCCGGTGGAAGAACGGGCATAGCGGGCATCAAAGCTCCGCCACTTGGGGTGCTTTTTTGGGGTATTCCAGATGATCTGAGGATCCGGACGCACCAGGAAATACTTCCCCCAGCGCTCCAGCTTTTCTCCATCGGAGGTGTCCAGGACTTCATAGTCCTTCCAATGCTTTGCGATCCACATATCTCTATCTCCTGTAAGTTACAATCGTGTCATTGGTCGGCGATCTTTTTCCGCTCGTACCATTGGGTGTCCTGAGGCGGCAGCGCATCGAAGCCCTCTAAGGTCTGAGAGGTCTCGGGCGGTGCCTCGGTGGACTCGGGGGGTGCGGTGGTTTCTGTGGGCTCCGTAGATTCCGTGGGGGGTGTGGACTCTGTGGGATCCGTAGATCCGTCGGGGTTCGAGGGATCTGTGGATTCGGAAGGATCCGTGGTAGAGGGGGTTACATCCTCCAGGGTCTTGTGCAGGTCGCAGAACATCTCTTCCTTCTCGGGATCGAATACATACTCTGCATCCTTATTGACCTTCCAGTCCTTGTTAAAGAGTACCTTGCTGGCGGTGGTGATCTCGTTGCCCTCCACCATCTCGCAGAACTCGGTGCAGACCTTGCCGCTGAGGCCGCAGATCTTTACCTCCACGTGGCACTCGCATTTGCCTGCAGGCACATCGGACCAGTGCAGACGGATGCGGGATACACGGTCCTGATCATTTTCACGAATGTCCTTTTCGCAGAGCTCGGTGGCCTTGTTGCCGCAGTCCATGCAGATGTCGTAGTAGCCAACGCCATCATAGGAGGAGAAGTCACGGTACTCCAGATCCTCGTGGAGGGGCTTCATAACCTGATTCCACATCACAATGGCGGGGTTGGTCCAGGAGTCCGAGAGGATGATCTGCTCCTGCTCATCGTAGCCGCACCATACCACAGAGGTGTAGTAGGGGGTGTAGCCTGCGAACCAGCGGGTCTGGTTGTTGTTGGAGGTACCGGTCTTGCCGGCCACAGCCATATTCTTCATATAGGCGGGGGTGCCGGTGCCGTAGTCTACGGCGCTCTCCAGCATACCGGTCATATAGTAGCTGGTGAGCTCGCTCATAGCGGTATGGCTCTCCTGGGTGTTGTCCAGGACGACCTTGTTCTCCTGATCCAGAACCAGGGTGTAGGTTCTGGCCTCACGGAATACGCCGTCATTGGGGAAGGTGGCATAAGCCTGGGTCATCTCGCGGACGGTCATACCCCAGGTCAGTTCGCCCAGGCCCAGGGGTGCATAGGAGATGTCGGTGTACTCTCTGCCGCCGATCTCCTGTTTCTCCACCAGGGTGGTGAAGCCCAGCTTTTGGGTGAGGAAATTGTAGCTGTTTTCCAACCCAAGATCGTCAAGTACCTTGACAGAGATGGTATTGAGGGACTGGGTCACGCCCTGGAGCACCAGCACGTTACCGCTGTAGGTTCTGGAGCTGTTCTGGGGCCAATTCCGCTCATGCTCGCCGTAGAAGGAGGAGTCCTCATAGGGAGATGCGGGGGTGATGATACCGGCTTCCAGTGCGGGAGCATAGACGGACAGGGGCTTGATAGAGGAGCCGGTGGGCAGCTTACTCTGGGTGGCACGGTTTAAGGAGAGGGAGCCGGTCTTTTCGCCCACGCCGCCGCTCATGGCGACAATATCACCGGTGCGGTTGTCGATGATGACCGTGGCGGCCTGGAGCTGCTGGGTACTGACGGTGTCGGGCACATTATCCGGGTCCTCGTAGACCGCATCTACCATGGCCTGAATTTCGGGGTCGATGGTGCAGTAGATCCGATAACCGCCGGTGAGCAGCTTCTGCACGGCAGCCTGCTCGCTGAGGTCATAGGTCTCGCAGAGGTCGTTGATCACATCACGGTAAACCGTGTCTTCAAAATAGCTGTAAGCAGTGTTGGAGTCTACCTCATAATTCTGTGCGCCGCAGGTGGGGCAGAGATAGACATCTTCCTCCGGTTCATCATAGTCGCCACGAGTGCCTTCAAAGCCGCAGCTTGCGCAGAGGTAGGTATCCTCGTCGTAAAGACCGTTACGGAAAACCATCTCCTGCTCGGTGGCAGCCTCGTATGCGGCTTCGGAATCAAAATAGCCCTGGGCATTCATTTCGGAAAGAATAGTCAACTGGCGCTTGCGGTTGAATTCGGGATAAATATAGGGGTCGTAGAGG
>JAFQCY010000110.1 GCA_017399355.1 Oscillospiraceae bacterium | reverse complement strand
GTGTAGGAGCAAGTTGTATTGCAGTACTTGTATACGCTATTGCGTCTTCAATAAAAAGTGAACTCAAGTAATACTATCATCTGTTAGGTGCGAACTTACGGAACTGATCCCTTACGCTCTCAGAGAGCTTGTGAAGGCGGTTTATGCAGAAGCACCCGATAAGTCCAGCGGCAAGAGAAAGCAGAAGATTCATATCTCCTATGACCTCATAGGCTTTATTCCCGTGGATGTACTGACAAAAGCAGAACAGGCATGACCGAAATCATGCCTGTTCCAAGAAAAATTGCGAATTACTGTTTTACCAGCAGGGAGCCTTTCGGCTCCGTCTTTTTCGTTGTCCTTAGCGGCATTCGAAATAGTTTTCGATTGCTCCTGCTGCTCTGCGGTTGACCTCGAATACCTCTCCGTTGGTCATAAATACATAGTAGCGCCCTTCGGGAGTGCATTCCATCTTTACGATCTGGCCGGGGTTGAGCCAGAGCCGGGATTCATTGGCCATGGTCAGGATGATCTTTGCGCCCATTGTGTTGCTCCTTTCTTGATCGGTTCGAATTTCCAAGCCCTTATGGGCAATTTCATAGATATTATAAGGTATCTTTTGCCGCTTGTCAATTTCCTTATGGCGCATCTTGCTTTTGCGGACGAATTTGCTATAATGGAGGAAAAAGAAGGGGAGGCGATATCATGACCGATCAGGAGTATATGCAGCAGGCGCTGCTTCTGGCCCGGGAGGCTGCAGCGGAGGGGGAGGTTCCCGTGGGCTGCGTGATCGTCTGCGAGGATCGCATCGTTGGCCGTGGCAGAAATCGCCGGGAGAGGGCGAAGAATGCCCTGAGCCATGCGGAGCTGGAGGCCATTGACGATGCCTGCCGCAATTTGGGCGGCTGGCGGCTGTGGCAGTGTACCCTGTATGTGACCTTAGAGCCTTGCCCCATGTGCGCCGGGGCGGTGATCAATGCCCGGATCCCCCGGGTGGTCTACGGTGCAGCGGATCAAAAGGCCGGTTCCTGCGGCAGCCTGACCAATCTCTTTGCCCTGCCCTATAACCACCGCCCTCAGGTAGAGGGCGGCTGCATGGAGCAGGAGGCCAAGGCCCTCCTGCAGGACTTCTTCAAGCGCCTGCGGGAAAATCCCGTAGTCAAAACCTGGCGCAAGCCCCAAACCTGAGAAGCTGTTTCCTCCTGAAGCAGCTTCTTTTTTTCTAAAAAGCTGAAACCTCCGTGGGGAAAATCCGTCTTCATAGGCAGGAGGGGAGAATATGGAAGATCTGCAGATCATTGCCCTGTACGAAAATCGAAAAGAAGAAGCTGTCCGTGAGACCGACCGCAAATACGGCAGGCTGCTCTATGCCCAGGCCGGGAATATTCTCCCCGACCACCGGGATCGGGAGGAGGCTGTCAGCGACACCTATGTCCGGGTCTGGAATGCCATTCCGCCGGAGAAGCCTCTCTGCTTCAAGGCCTGGCTTCTGAAGCTGGCTCGGCGGCTTTGCATCGACCGCTTCCGTGCGCTGAACAGCGAGAAGCGCCGCAGCACGGAGTATGCCCTCTCCTTAGAGGAGCTGGGGGACTGCATCAGCGGCAGCGAGGATCTGATGGATGCCCTCCGGGAGAAGGAGCTGCGCCATGCCATAGATCGTTTCCTGCGGCAGCTGCCCCAAAGAGAGCGGACGGTGTTCCTCTGCCGCTATTTCTTCGCCGACCCCATCAAAGCCATCGCCTCCCGGCACGATCTCAAGGAGGCCAACGTAAAAACCCTGCTCTACCGCACCCGGCAGAGCCTGAAACAGTATCTGCAACAGGAGGGATTGATCCTATGAAAAAAGAACAGCTCTCAGAGCTTCTGGGACAGGTGGATGACGACCTGCTCTTAGAGGCCGATAGAAAACGCAAACAGCCCCGGCGCAAGCTCTGGATCCCCATTGCGGCCCTGGCGGCCTGCCTCTGCCTGATCGTTGGCCTGGCAGCGCCCGCTCTGTGGAACCGCCCGACCTCTGACAATCCGCCCTCGGGATCGGGACAGCCCCTTGGCACCGAGAAGACTCCCATCCAAATGGATGCTACCCGGCCTCGTGTGCTTCGCAGCCCCACCTATCCTGCCTCCGCTCCCTATCCCACGGAGAGCTTTGAGGATTGGGATGCATATTCTGCCCAGTATGAGGCCTGGATCCTGGAGCGGTATGCTGCCAGGGAGGCAGGCGATGCCTCCGACCGGGCGGTCAATGCCTTCACCGAGGCCACCGCACCCACCTTTTTGATGAATGCCGGCACAGAGAATCGGGTCTACTCCCCGGTGAATGTGTACCTGGCGCTGTCCATGCTGGCAGAGCTGACGGAGGGCAATTCCCGCGCCCAGATCCTGGAGCTTCTGGATGTGGAGGATGTGGAGCAGCTGCGTACCCAGGCGCAGAATGTCTGGCGAGCCAACTACTCCAAAGACGGTGCCCTCACCAGCGTTTTAGCCAACTCCCTATGGCTGGACGAGAGCCTCTCTTACAATGACGACACCATGGCACTTCTGGCAGAGGAATACTATGCCGCCTCCCACTGGGGGCATATGGGCACCGATGCCTATAATGAACTGCTGCAGCAGTGGCTCAAGGACAATACCGGCGGTCTCCTGGATGCCCAGGCGGACAATGTGGAGCTGGATCCCTCCTGCGTCCTGGCCCTGGCCTCCACGGTCTACTATCAGGGAAAGTGGGCAGAGGAATTCCGCACCGCTCAGACCCATGAGGATGTCTTCTACAGCCCCGAGGGGGAGCAGACCGTCGCCTATATGGAGATGGAGACCGTAGACATCGTCTACTGGGGTGAGGGCTATACCGCCGTCCGCAAGGAAATGGAAACCGGCGGCTATATGTGGCTGATCCTCCCTGACGAGGGTGTCAGCGTGGACGAGGTGCTGGCAGGAAACGAGGTCTGGAGCATGACCCGCAATCCCACCTGGGAGAACAGCAAAACCGCCACCGTTCATCTGAAGATGCCCAAATTCGATGTGGTCTCCCAGACGGACTTGATCGAGGGCTTCCAGGCTCTGGGCATTACCGATGTCTTTGACTACACTGTCTCCGACTTCAGCCCCTTAAGCCAGGAGCTTGACGATTTGGAGGTCACCCAGATCAACCATGCCGCCCGGGTTACCGTAGACGAAGAGGGCTGCACCGCCGCCGCCTTTACGGTCATGGCCGTGGATGCTATGGGCGCTTGGATCACAGAGGATGAAATCTGGTTCACCCTGGATCGCCCCTTCCTCTTCGTCCTCACCGGCCTCACCGACCAGCCCCTCTTCACCGGCGTAGTCAATCAGCCTTAATAGAGCAAACAGGGAACGGCTTTTGAGCCGTTCCCTGTTCCCATAAAGGTCAATTTACCGCAGCGCCTTAATGCTGCAAACTAATAACGAATAGCGAATGACTAATGACTAAGGTGTGCCTTCGGCACGGATTTGGAATATTTAGCCCGTCAAACAGAAATTTGCCGGTCTGTTGGAGGTAGCCTAAGCCTCCCTTGTCAAAGGGAGGTGGGTCGCCTTGAAAAGGCGACTCGGAGGGATTCCGCACGCCGCAACACCGTTATTCTGCAAGGCTTTCGGCGAATTCGTACTGCCTGCACGAATCCCCCCGGATCGCCTAAAAAGGCGATCCGACCCCCTTTAACAAGGGGGTCTTTGGTGCAGGCAAACAGACCGATAAACATTGATTTGACTTTATTTCAAATCCCATGGTTGGAGCCGATACCTCAGTTATTCACTATTAGCCATTCGTTATTAGTTCATAAGACAAACTGACCTTTTCCTGCCCGATGCCTCTCAAAAATACCCCCTTTTCACCTGGGGGATTTTGTGGTAAAATAGGCAAAACTCCAGAAGGGAGGCTTTTGATTATGGCGAAGTTTTCCAATGTGTTTTTTGCCAGCGACTTTGATCAGACCCTTACCGACCGAAACGGTCTTGTGCCCCGGAAGAATATCGAAGCCATCGAGTATTTTATTTCTCAGGGCGGCATTTTTTGCGTGGCCAGCGGCAGAAGTGTGCCCATGTTCCGCAGCCGTTTCCCCCAGGTGCCTACCAATGCCCCCAGCATCCTCTATAACGGCGCCGCCTGCTATGACTACCGCACGGAGCGGCAGCATTATGCCTGCCCTCTCAGCGCTTTTGCCCCCAAGCTCCGGCAGAAGATCGAGGCAGACTATCCCGATGTGACCATCGAGATCCAGGGCCTGCAGTACCACTATATCTCCGCAGGCAAGGGCTGGCGGGAGGATTTCCTGCGCTCCCAGCAGGTGCCTTACCGCTGCAGCCTGGAGGACATCTCCGAGCCCTGGATGAAGCTGGTGGTCACCGATGGCGCACCCCGCCGCAACCCCAAAGACCCCAAGGATGTGCCGCCCGAGGATGCCGCCCGGTTTGCTGCCATCTGTGCTGACCTGGCTGCCTTTTGCGGCGATAAGTGCTATGTGACCCGTTCCATGCCTACGGTGATCGAGATCTGTGCCGGTGGTATCAGCAAGGGCGCAGCGGCCCGCCGTCTGGCGCAGGACATGGGGCGCAGTATCTTAGTCTGCGCCGGCGATGCTCCCAATGACGAGACCATGCTCCGGGAGGCGGATTTTGCCTTTTCTCCCGCCGACCGTGACCCCGGCCTTCGTGGGGACTTCTTCCGGGAGGCCGTCCCCTGTAACGAGGGCGCCATCGCCTATGCCATCGAACAGCTGGAAACGCTGCTGTAAGGAGGGGAAATCGGCATGAACAAAAAGAAATTCCGCTTCTGGCTGGTCTTTACCATCCTTTGGCTGATCATGATTTTCGGACATTCTGCCATGCCCTCCAGCGTGAGCAGGCAGGAGAGCCTTGGCGTTCTCTCCTGGTTGAGCAAAATTCTGCCCAACTTGAGCCATGGCACCCTGCGGAAGATAGGGCATTTCGGAGAGTTTGCCGTTCTGGGCATCTTCCTCACAGGCTGCTTCTGGCGCAGCAGAGAGTTCCGTTTCTATAAGCCTCTGCTGGGAGCGCTGGTGGTGGCCTTCCTGGACGAAACCCTGCAGATCTTCATCGCAGGCCGCAGCGGCCAGATCACGGACATCTGGATCGACCTGGCAGGCGCCTTCTGCGGCACCCTGTTTATGTGGATCATCTTCAAGATCCGTGGAAAATAAAGAAATCACCCGAAAAAGAGTGAGGAACCTGTTTCCCCTCTCTTTTTCGGGTCGTTTTATATCACTGTATCGTGTCCATCGGGGCGCAATACTTCAGGGCAGGACTTGGCTGCCGCCCCACTCCACCACGGTAAAGCCCTCCCGTTCCGCTGCGCTCAGCCCTTGGGCGGGGATCTCAACCGCTTCATCAGAGGCATACCAGGCCATAAAGACCCGAAGCAGGCTGTCCGGCGCAGGTTCGATCTCCAGCACAGCGGCTTCGGTGTAGCACTCCTGCTGGAAGCTGATCACATTATAGGGATTACCCTCCATGAGAGGCAGCCAGTAGACAATGAACTCGTTGGCCTCCCGGCGGTTTAAACCCAATTTTTCCAGTGCTTCCTCTAAAAATGACGCCGTTTCACTGCCGGGAACGCAAAAGCCCTGAGAGAAATCGAAGTCATGGGCAGCGATACCCTCCCAGTAGAGATAATTGTAGCTCTGCCCCTTTTGGTCGGTCAGCGTGCCGTCGGGGTAAGCGGTGACTTTCCAACCGCCATCATAGGCGGGATAGGTACAGGTCAGTTCTCCGTCCAGTTCCAGGGAGACGGAGACCTCCGTCTTCTCCTCCGGGTAGAGATAGATCACGGGCTTGGCGTCTGTGGGAAAGTCCCAAGATGGCTCTGTGGGCGGTGTTTTCTCTGTGCAGCCGCAGAGGATCAGCAGGCTCAAACTCAGGCAAAGGACAAAGAATCGTTTCATGGCGCAACCTCCTTTTTCTTTTTTGACGGGGATTTTCTGCCAAAGTTCCAAATTTTCCCCGGAATCGTTGCACTTTTTTCTTTTCCGTGATATAATACCCCGTGAATGCAAACAAAAAGGAAGGTAATGCACTATGTGTGATCATTGCAAGAAAAAATTCTATATTACCACCCCCATCTACTATCCCTCCTCCAACCTGCACATCGGCCATGCCTACTGCACTGTCGCCACCGATACCATGGCTCGCTACAAGCGTCTGCGTGGCTATGAGGTCAAGTTCCTCACCGGCACCGATGAGCACGGCCAGAAGATCGAGGACAAGGCCAAGGAGTCCGGTGTGACTCCCCAGCAGTTTGTGGATAACATCGTCCTGGGAGAGAAGGGTGTTCTGGATCTGTGGAAGCTGATGAATATCTCCTATGACCGCTTCATCCGCACCACCGACGACTATCATGTTGCCGCCATTCAGAAGATCTTCAAGCGGATGTATGAAAACGGCGATATTTACAAGGGCTCCTACAAGGGCAAGTACTGCAAGCCCTGCGAGAGCTTCTGGACCGAGAGCCAGCTGGTGGAGGGCAAGTGCCCCGACTGCGGCCGTGAGGTCATGGACGCCGAGGAAGAGGCATATTTCTTCCGTCTGAGCAAGTATTCCGACCGTATCCGTGACCTGCTGGAGAACACCGATTTCCTGGAGCCCCGCAGCCGTGTCAACGAGATGGTCAATAACTTCATCAAGCCCGGCCTGGAGGACCTGTGCGTTTCCCGTACCAGCTTCACCTGGGGCGTGC
>JAFQCY010000109.1 GCA_017399355.1 Oscillospiraceae bacterium | reverse complement strand
TCCTGCGTCTGGAGCAGGAGATCAAGGAGCTGGAGGCCATCCCCGCCCCCATGCTCACCATAGAAAACCTGGCTCGCATTATCGAGATGTGGACCAAGATCCCTGCCAGCAAGATCCGTGCCCAGGAGTATGAGCAGCTGCGCTCCCTGAAGGACCGGCTGAAGCGCTATATCGTAGGCCAGGATGAGGCCATTGATGCGGTCTGCGCCGCCATTCGCCGCAACCGTGTGGGCATCGCTACCAAGAAGCATCCCGTCTCCTTTATTTTCGTGGGCTCCACCGGTGTAGGCAAGACGGAGCTGGTAAAGCGGCTGGCTGATGAGCTCTTTGACTCTGTGGATTCTCTGGTGCGGCTGGATATGTCCGAGTATATGGAGCGGCACTCCGTCTCCAAGCTCATCGGTTCCCCTCCCGGCTATGTGGGCTACGATGAGGCCGGCCAGCTGACGGAGAAGATCCGCCGCAAGCCCTACTCCGTGATCCTCTTTGACGAGCTGGAGAAGGCGCACCCCGATGTGCTGAATGTGCTGCTGCAGATCCTGGACGATGGTCGCATTACCGATGCCCAGGGCCGTGTGGTCAATTTTGAAAACACGGTCATCGTCATGACCTCCAACGCAGGCTCCGAGCGGAAGGACGGCTCTGTGGGCTTTGGCCGCAGTATGTCCGAGCAGAGCAAGGAGAAGGCCATGAAGGCCCTGCGGGAGTTCCTGCGGCCGGAGTTTATCAACCGTGTGGACGAGATCGTCTGCTTCAACAAGCTCTCTGAGGAGAATTTCCGTGGCATTGCCAAGATCATGCTGGAGGAGCTGAGGGCCAATCTGGAGGAGCGTGGCATCCACCTGAGCTGGGACGAGAGCATTGTGGACTATCTGGTTACCCAATCCTACTCCATTACCTACGGCGCCAGAAATCTCCGCCGCTGCATCCAGCGTGAGCTGGAGGACGGCATTGCCGGAAAGATCATCGACAGCTTTGAGGAGCCCATCTCCCAGATCAAGCTCACCACCCAGGAGGGCAAGGTGCAGATCCTCGCCCTGTAATACAGAAAGAGAGAAATCAAAATGGAACAGCAAACCGAACATTACAATCCCGCAGAACTCACAAACGAAAAGAATGAACGTGTCGCACTGGGTCTTCTGGGCGCTCTGCTGTTTTCCCTGGCAGGTGCAGCGCTATATTTGATCCTGCGCAAGGTCGGCTACATCGCCAGCATTACCGGCCTTGCCACCGCCTATATCTCCTTCTTCGGCTACGGTCTCTTCTCCGGCAATAAGGAGAGCAAGAAGGGCATGATCGCCGCTGCGGTTTTTGCCGTACTGATCACCGCCATCTCCTGCTTTGTGGCTTTTGGCTGGGATCTCTACGCCGCAGCCAAGGCAGATGACATCGTTATCCCCTTCTCCCAGCTGCTCACCGATACCATCGAACTGCTGAAAAACAGACAGGTCAGCTACATCAAGGGCATTTATGAGATCACCTATTCCATGGATTCTGCCAATTTCTATAAAGATCTGGGCATGTCTCTGCTCTTCTGCGGCCTGGGTATCTTTGGCTTTATCCGCAGCACCAATCACAAGGTTCGTGCCAGGGAGGACGGTGCGCAGCAGTGATCAAGGCGATTTTCTTTGATATCGACGGCACTCTGGTCTCTCTGAAATCCAGGGTCTATCCTGCCTCCATTCCCGGGGTGCTGAAGCAGCTTCGGGACAAGGGCATTCTGCTCTTTGTTGCCACCGGTCGCTCCAAGTTCGAGATCGCCCAGGAGCATCTGCTGGACGGCCTGGAATTTGACGGCTATCTGACCAATAACGGCCAGGACTGCTATGATGCAGCCGGTAAGAGCATCTATTCCAAGCCCCTGGCAAAGGAAGAGGTGTCGGCGATCCTGCAGTGGACAAAGGAGCATCACGAGCCCTGCTGGATGGTCAGCAGCAAAGAAAGCCGCCTGAGCTTCACGACGGAACGCAGTGACGAGGCCTTCCGTGAGATCCACACCCAGTATCCCCCCATTGGCGCTCTGGATCATATGGTGGAGGATGATGTCTATAAGATCGTCCTGTTTCTGGATCGGGTGGAGGCGAAAGTGCCTCTGGCTTTGGCGCCCAATTGCCGCTGGACACAGTGGGCGGAGCACGGCTGCGACATTATCTGCGCCGATGGCGGCAAGGTCAATGCCCTGCGGGAGATCGTGGCTTCTTATGGAATTCTCCCTGAGGAGGTCATGGCCTTTGGCGACTCCCATAACGATATGGAGATGATGCAGGCCGCAGGCATCGGCATTGCCATGGACAATGCCACCCAGGAGTGCAAGGACATTGCAGACTACATCACCGACGACTGCGATGCAGACGGCATTGCCAAAGCGCTGCAGCACTTCGGCCTGATCGATATGTATTAATAAACAAGGGCTGTCTCGTTATGAGGCAGCCCTTGTTTATTAAGCCGGATGCGGAACGAACAAGACCACGCCGCAAACGGATGCGCATCGGCGAGGCCAAGGACGAATAACTAAGAGCGAATAGCTGAGGTATCGGCTCCGCCGATGGAATTTGAAATAGAGTCGAATCGATGTTTATCGGTCTGTTTGCCGCACTAATGACCCCCTTGTCAAAGGGGGTCGGATCGCCTTTCAGGCGATCCGGGGGGATTCGTGCAGGCAGTACGAATTCGCCGAAAACCTTGCAAAATAACGGTGTTGCGACGTGCGGAATCCCTCCGAGTCGCCTTTTCAAGGCGACCCACCTCCCTTTGACAAGGGAGGCTTAGGCTACCTCCAACAGACCGGTAACTTTCTGTTTGATGGTCTGTCGGTCTTTTTGTGGCAGGATCTATCATAAGCGATTGTACAAATCGAGGGTATTATTCTAAAATGAATGATTGGAAAAGCTGTAACCTTTGTCCTGTGAATGGTGCTTATTAGGGTGAAGGCCTTCTATTTTAGAGGAAAGGAGATGAGATCCATGGAGGACAGCTTGATTGTGGAGCTGTTTTTGCAGCGGAATGAGGCTGCGATTTCTGAGAGCTGTGAGAAGTATGGGAGTCGGCTTCGTTCTCTGGCGCTGGAGATCACGGAGGATATCGGGACGGCCGAGGAGTGCGAAAATGACACCTATTTAGAGGCTTGGAAGCGGATTCCGCCCCATGAGCCCAGAGCGTATCTCTATGCCTTTTTTGCCCGGATCACCAGGCATTTGGCGCTGAACCGCATCCGGGAGGATCGAACGCAAAAGCGCAGCGCCTTTCTCTGCAGTCTCAGCACAGAGTTGGAGCAATGCTTGCCTTCGTGCGAGGATCCCCAGCTTGATCAATTGGTGCTGAAGGAGGCGCTGAACGGTTTCCTTGCCACACTCAGCGAGGAAAAGCGGAATATCTTCCTGCGGCGCTACTGGTTCCTGGACTCCATTGAGCGCATTTCCGAACGCTTTGGGATCTCTCAAAGCAAGGTCAAGACCACGCTTTTCCGCTGCCGCAGGGGGCTGAAAAGCTATCTGGAACAGGAGGGTTATGTACGATGAAAGGAAAGGATCTGCTGGATCATTTTGATCTGGTAAAGGAGGAATATATCGAGGCGGCAGATCGTCCGCCTGTGAAGCGGAAGAGAACTTGGCTCCCCTGGGTGGCTGCCGCTGCCTGCTTCTGCATGATTTTGGGCGCAGCTTTATGGTTGGGCGGAGGTTCTGAACCGCCTGTGGTCTCCCCTACCCAACCTACGGTTCTTTCGCTGCCTACGGAGCCTATGCTGCCTTCGGAGTCCACGGTGACAGCGCCTACCGCAGAGCTGTCTGAGCCCTGGGAGCTTCACTTCAACAAGACCGATCTGGCCGTGGATGCCGCCCGTCGCTTCGATTGCTGCATCTTCTATGAGGCACTGGAGCTTGATACCATTGAGGATCTGCTACCCGAGAATTGCCCCGAAGTCTCGGGCGCAAGCGCTCTGTTCAATTCTACGGGAGAATTTCTGGCGCTGACGCTGCAAATCGACGGTGCAACGGTGGAGCTTTCCTATATGGAGCCCTTGGGCTGCTATGTGCTGCCGGGGGAAAGACAGCGCTCGGAATACAAGGGTGTTTCTTTTCTGGCGTTTCAGTATGAATGGGGCGATCGTGTGACGCTCAGCGCAGAGACAGAGCTGCACGGGATTTATATGGGCTTCACCACGGAATGTGCGGCAGATGATTTGGAACAAACCAAGGCGGAATTTCAGGCGCTATTAGAGGTCTTTGCCTTTTATGAGCAAGCGCCGGAGCTTCGCAGCATCTGCCCCTCGGAGATTCCCCTGCTGGAAAATCGCAGCCTGAGCACCGCCGAGGCGATTCTTGATCCGGATTTTGGGAAGTATTTCCTGCAGAATCTACCCGCCGGCTTTACGGAGGAATCCATTCGAAAATATCGGGATCAGCAGAGCTTCTATCTCTCCGGGCTGTGGACGAAGGGCTTGGATACGCTCAGTTGGAGAATCAGCTACTTCACCGAGGTCGATGCGGCAAGGGTGACCTCCGTAGCCGATCTTGAGAATTACGATCTGTCCCTTTATCCCATTCCCAGGGCAGACAGCGTACCGGAGGAGCTTCGGGAGATCGTCAACGATCCTATTTTCCTTGCGGAGGAGCTGACTTTGGATGCGGTCTATGCCAGAGCCTATCGGGTCAGCGACAGCGGCGACACCGACGGCTGGAGAATGCAATTCACCGTCCGCTACGGCGACTACCTGATCTCCGTCAACACTAAAGGCGTAGATCCCCAATGGCTCTACCAGCAGCTGCAGAACTTCATGAATAATTAAAAGAACTCCCCATCCCGAAGGACATCGGGGTGGGGAGATTTTTGTCAGCACGGTTGCCCTTGAATTCGGAAGCCATTTCTGCTATAATTCTGCTCGGAAATCTTTCGTTTTTGGAGTGAATGATATGAAAAGCAGAATCCGATATATGGAAGAGCGGGATCGGCAGCAGATCCTCGAAATGATGCGAATTTTTTATGCTTCCGAAGCTGTTTTTACAAACGGTTCAGATGATATATTCAACGCAGATATAGATAACTGCATAAATGAGAATCCTTATATCGAGGGGTATGTTTTTGAAAACGATAATCGTATACAAGGATATGCGATGTTGGCCAAAAGTTACTCGACGGAATTTGGAAAAGCTTGTATCTGGATTGAAGATATCTATATTAAAGACGAATATCGAGGCTTGGGAATCGGAAGCCATTTCCTCAATTTCATTGAACATAAATATCCTCATTCCTTATTTCGTTTAGAGGTTGAGCTTGAAAATGAAAGAGCTGTAAATGTTTACAAAAAGTGTGGGTACGATGTTCTACCGTATATGGAAATGAAAAAGCAGAACTAAAACCCAGACCTGCCTGTTTGGCACACGCAAGGCTGTTATAAGACTACCAACGGCTTTGTGGGCAGGAGTTGCCCTTGTATTTGGATGGAAGTTCTGATATAATGCAGTTCAAATAACATAACTATGAGGATTTGTTTTCTATGGAGATTGAATATAGAAAAGCAGATATTGCAGATGCGGAGTTGTTGATCGGTATTTATAATTCTGCGTTTTATAGCGATTATCTTAAATATGGGGAATGTCCTGCATATGGAAAAACAAAAGAGATGATGGAAAAATCCATCATAGATTATCCCAAGTTTATTATTCTAATTGACAGCAAGGCGGTTGGCTGCGTTTCGTGTAAACAGGCAGAAGTAGGGATATATGAAATTGGCTGTCTGTGCGTTGTTCCGGAGTTTCAAGGAAAAGGAATAGGAACAAAAGCAATTCAATTTGTAACATCATACTACGAGGATTGGGACATATTTACCTTAGTCACACCAATGGACAAAAGCGAAAATATTAGATTTTATACAGAAAAATGCGGATTTGATATGGTATCTACTGAAATGGACGGAAATGTAAAAGTAGCAAGATTTGTTTTAGAGAGATAAATTTCAATGTGTAAATATACTCCTCACCCCGAAGGACATCGGGGTGAGGAGTTTTACTTTCAGATCAGCTCATGTGCCTGCCACAAACGAAATCCTTGCTTGCGCAAGGTTGAAATCTGCTTTGCAGATGAAATCCAAGCTGTGGCTTGGGTGGAATTATATCCACCCTTCC
>JAFQCY010000108.1 GCA_017399355.1 Oscillospiraceae bacterium | reverse complement strand
TTTAAGCGGATTTCGCAATCCGCTCATTTGGCACGCCCAATTTGAAAAAAAGAGATCACCCAAAGCAGTTTCCTGCCTTGGATGATCTCCTTTTCGTTGTCCTACAGCTTAGGCTCGCTCTCTAACTTAATGACATTGCCCACCGGGGAGGCAGATTTTTTATCGGTTGGTATAGTCCAGGAAGCGGAGGAAGGCCGCCTGACCCTGGGCATTGCGTTTGTAGACACCGGCATCCTGCAGCACCTTGCAGAATACGGCACCCACCTCCTGCCGCAGGATCTCCAGGGTGTTTTCGGGGTTGAAGCTGTGCTTCTTCATCAGCTCCTCCACCCAGAGAGCATGCTTGGTCAGAGGCTCCTGCCGGAGCAGACTCTGATCCTTCAAGATGGCGGTCTCCAGAAGCTGCAGCTCCGTCTTCAGCCGGGCAGGCAGCACAGCCAGACCCATGACCTCAATGAGGCCGATGTTTTCCTTCTTGATGTGGTGCAGCTCCTCATGGGGGTGATACAGGCCCAGAGGATGCTCCTCGGTAGTCAGATTATTCCGCAGCACCAGATCCAGCTCAAACTTCCCGTCCCGCATTCTGGCAATGGGGGTGATGGTATTGTGGGGGATCCCTTCGGTCTCGGCATAGATGCAGGCGGCTTCATCAGTGTAGCCCCGCCAGGTCAGAAGGATCTTGTCTGCCAAATCCGTCAGCTGCCCTCTGTCTTCGCTGCGCAGCCGAATGACGGACATGGGCCAGCGGACGATCCCCGCCTCCACAGCCTCGTAGCCACGGAATGTAAAGCCGGTCTCTACCGGTGCCTCTGCCATGGGGAAGGAGTGTCTGCCGCCCTGGAAATGATCGTGGCTCAGGATGGAGCCGCCCACAATGGGCAGGTCGGCATTGGAGCCGACAAAATAGTGGGGGAACTGGGCCACAAAGTCCAGCAGCTTACAGAATGCGGCACGGTCGATCTTCATGGGGGTGTGCAGAGCGTTAAAGGCGATGCAGTGCTCGTTGTAATACACATAGGGGGAGTACTGCAGGAACCAGTCGGAGTCGTTGATCCGCAGGGGGATAATGCGGTGATTCTGCCGGGCAGGGTGGTTCAGGCCGCCGGCGTAGCCCTCATTCTGGCAGCACAAGAGGCACTTGGGGTAGCCGGATTGGGGGGCGTTTTTTGCCGCAGCAATGGCACGGGGATCCTTCTCCGGCTTGGAGAGGTTGATGGTGATTTCCAGAGGGCCATACTCGGAATGATAGAGCCATTTTACGTCCTTTGCAATACGATCCCGGCGGATGTAGTTGCTGTTCCGGCTCAGGTCGTAGTACCAGTCGGTGGCTTTTTTGGGATCTTCGGCATAGAGGCTGCGGAAAGTCTTTCTCACCTCATGGGGAAGGGGCATCAGCTCGCCCATCAGCTCCGTGTCAAAGAGATCTCTTGCCACCTGGTGGTCATCGATCAGGCTGTGGGAGACGGCAAAGTCGGTCAGCTTTTCCAAGATCTCATGGAGGGGCAGCTGCAGCTTCTCTTCGGGCTCGGTTAGGTCGGCTACCTTCAGAAGCTGCCCCAGCCGGTTCACCGCCCAAATGCGGTCCTCCGGTTCGATGAGCTTTGTCTCAATGGCGTAATCCGCCAGAGCGTAGATATATCGGTTCATTTGCATTCCTCCATCAAAATACCGCCCTCCTTGCGGATGGACAGCACATGGCAGCTCCCTTCGCCCAGCACAGCCTCCATACGGGAGCGGAAGGTCTCCAGCAGGCTGTGGGGCACAAAGGCCTGGATCGTACCGGCAAAGCCGCCACCGTGGACACGGACAGCACCCTGCCCGTCCAGGAGCTTTTCCGCCAGGGTCAAAGCGAAAGCCAGCTCCTGCATCCGGGTATGGCCCTCGGGGATCACATTCTGCAGCAGCCGCCAGGAGGAGCTGCCGGAGGCGGTGACCAGGCGCAGGAATTCGTCAAAATCGCCCCTCTGCAGGGCTTCAGTCTGCTTTTGCACCCGCTTGTTTTCTTCGTAGCAATGAACGCTCCGCAGGATGGCACGGTCACCTACAAGGCTGCGCAGCCGGGGCAGCTCGCTGTAGAACCGCTCTTCGGGCAGCTGACGCAGAACGTCCACGCCGAAATACTTGCAGACCGCCTTCAGCTCTCCCGGGATGGCGGCATAGAGATCGGTCAGCCCGGCATGGTCGGCTCCGGAGTCAATGATGCACAGGTCATAGCCCAGAGCCTCCAGATCCAGCGCCAGGGGAGTCAGGGTGGGGGAGTCGGGATCGGCAAAGTCAATGGCAACGGCACTTCCCACGCTGGAGGCCATCTGATCCATCAGGCCGCAGGGCTTGCCAAAGTAGACATTTTCCGCATACTGGCCGATCTGGGCGATCTTCGGGGCAGAGCAGCCGCAATCCCAGAGGGTATTCATGATCACGCCCATCAGCACCTCAAAGGCCGCCGAGGAGCTGAGGCCGCTGCCGGGCAGGACGGTGGAGGTCACATAGCAGTCAAAGCCGCAAAGCTCCTTTGCCAGAGGCTGCATGGCTGCCGCCACACCACGGATCAGGGAAAGAGTCGTGCCGTACTCTGCCTCTGCAGGCTCGCCCACGGGAAGAGACACGGTACACAGGGGATAGCCCTCCGACAGGACACGGATACAATTGTCTCCGTTTTTGCTGACAGCGGCACGGCTGTCTAAGTTCACGGCAGCGGCCAGCACGCAGCCACGCTGGTGGTCGGTATGGTTGCCGCTGAGCTCCGTACGGCCGGGAGCGGAGAAGATCCATTGCGCCTCAAGGCCAAAGTGCCGGAGGAACTGGGTTTTCATCTGTTCGTTTCTCATGGAGATCAGCTCCTTATTTCATAGATATCGATTTTATTATATCATCATTCTCGGGAATATGCAATGACAGAAAGCAGCCGCCGACCATGATTTTCGGGGCATTTCTCTGCCTGTGGCCGCATATAGCTTAGTAGGTGGTGAGACTATGTGTAACCGGTTTACCAAGCTCAAGTGCAAAGAGGTCATCAACGTCTGCGACGGCTGCCGCCTGGGCTATGTGTCTGATGTAGAGGTGGATTGTAAATGCGGCCAGATCACGGCCATTATTGTCCCCGGGCCCTGCAAGCTCTTCGGCTTCGGTCGTCAGGAGGATTATGTGATCCCCTGGCCCTGTATCCGCAATATCGGAGATGATATTATCCTCATTGAGGGGGATCTGAGCAAGTTCCGTCTGCCTAAGGGGAAAAGAGACTTTTTTTGACGGAAAAAAGTCCAAAAAAATAAAAAAAGTACTTGCAAAATGGGAGTAAGCAGGCTATAATAATACGGCGCAAAAAGCGCTATATTATCCAAACCACACATTTCGGGATTTTCCGTCCCAGTGCCGCCTTCAAAGCGGTGGACGGGGGAGATGAGCGAAATGGCGGTCAAAACGAAAAGGAGAAACAAAAAATGGCAGTCGTATCCATGAAGTCCCTGCTGGAAGCAGGCGTCCACTTTGGTCACCAGACCAGAAGATGGAACCCCAAGATGGCTCCCTACATCTACACCGAGCGTAACGGTATCTACATCATCGACCTGCAGAAGACCGTTAAGAAGATCGAGGAAGCTTACAACTTTATCCGTGAGCTGGCAGCCAACGGCGAGAACGTTCTCTTCGTCGGCACCAAGAAGCAGGCTCAGGACGCTATCAAGGAAGAGTCCGCACGTGTAGGTCAGTACTATGTCAACGCTCGTTGGCTGGGCGGCATGATGACCAACTTCAAGACCATGCGTACCCGTATCGACCGTCTGGCTCAGCTGCGCAAGATGCA
>JAFQCY010000107.1 GCA_017399355.1 Oscillospiraceae bacterium | reverse complement strand
TTTAAGCGGATTTCGCAATCCGCTCATTTGGCACGCCCAATTTGAAAAAAAGAGATCACCCAAAGCAGTTTCCTGCCTTGGATGATCTCCTTTTCGTTGTCCTACAGCTTAGGCTCGCTCTCTAACTTAATGACATTGCCCTTCGGGGGAGGCGGTTTTGTGGGGAAAAGCGCAGAAAACCCCGGAAAAAATCCAAAATAATCCGAAAATAGTTCTTGACAAAGGGCTATTTCAATGCTATACTATCTGAGCAAAAGAAAGAAGGTCGGCAGCCCCGTCCTCACCTCCAGCATTGCGAAGAGGTTTGATATCGAGTATTTCACGCAGAGATTGCGTGGTTTTCGGTTGCGGGTGCTGCGGGCATCCGCATTTTTTGTTTGTGTTATGGAGGTGCTTTACCATCGCAAAATTAGATCATCAGCTCAATGAAGAGATCCGGGATAAGGAAGTCCGTCTGATCGGCGCCGATGGCGTTATGATCGGCATCGTCTCTTCCCACGAGGCGCTCCGTATGGCCGAGGAGCAGGAGCTTGACCTGGTCAAGATCTCTCCCAATGCCGTCCCCCCCGTCTGCAAGATCCTGGACTACGGCAAGTTCCGTTTTGACCAGCTGAAGAAGGAAAAGGAAGCCAAGAAGAATCAGCGTGTGGTGGAGATCAAGGAGATCCGTATGTCCCCCGGCATCGATACCAATGACCTCAATACCAAGATGCGCAGCGCGGTGAAATTCCTGAAGGAAGGCAACCGTGTTAAGGTTACTGTGCGCTTCCGTGGCCGCGAGATGGCCCATACCGAGATCGGCGAAGAGCTTTTGATCAATTTCGGCGACGGCTGTGCCGAAGTGGCTACCATGGATAAGAAACCCAAGCTGGAAGGCAGACATATGTCCATCTTCCTGTCGCCCAAGTCCGCAAAATAATTACAAAGGAGAACTACCATGCCCAAACTGAAGACCCATAGCGGTGCAAAGAAGAGATTCAATCTCACCAAGACCGGTAAAGTCAAGAGAGCCCATGCTTTCAAGAGCCATATCCTCACCAAGAAGGACACCAAGCGCGGCCGTCGTCTGAGAAGTACGACTTACGCTGATGTCACCAACGTGGATGCCATCAAAAAGATGATCCCGTACAAGTAATCGGATAGGAGGATATAAGTAATGGCAAGAATTAAAGGCGCAATGATGACGCGCAAGAGAAGAAATAAGGTTCTGAGACTGGCTAAGTCCTACTGGGGCGCCAAGTCCACCCACTTTAAGATGGCTAAGCAGGCCGTTAAGAAGTCTGCTGTTTATGCATACGTTGGCCGTAAGCACAAGAAGCGTGATTTCCGCCGCCTGTGGATCGCCCGTATCTCCGCCGCTGTGAAGCCCTACGAGATGAACTACTCCCGCTTCATGAACGGTCTGAAGAAGGCTAACATCGACCTGAACCGCAAGGCTCTGTCCGAGATGGCCATTGCCGACCCCACTGCATTCGCAGCCCTGGTCGACACCGCTAAGAAGGCTCTGTAATTATCAGCTTTGAGCAATTGACCGCTCCCCTTTGGGAGCGGTTTTTGCATCCGATCTCCGGAAGGCAGCGTTGGGAGGTCGTTCCGTAGCCAGAAGCTTCCATGCTTCTTTGGGTTGCTTTTTTCGAGTTTTTATGCTATGCTGTTGAAAAGAAATTGACAGGAGGTGACCTTGTGCGCCGCATTTTGCTTCTTTTGATCCTTTTGGCCTCTGTGCTGCTGCTGGCTCTGCCGGTGCAGGCTGCAGATGGCAGCACCATCGACCGCCTGACCGCCCAGGTGACGGTGGCCGAGAATGGCACCTGCCAGGTGACCCTTACGGCGCAGGTGACCTTTGTGGGCGCCCCCACCTCCTTTACCATGCCCCTGGGAGAGGGGGCCGGGGATGTGACCGCCTCCGGTGGGCAGTATAAGCTCCGCCGCTATGACGGTGTGCGCTGCGCCGTATTCTCCAATGCCTCCGGCTTTTTGGGGACCCAGACCTTTGTCTGTACATACAGCCTTCCCTGCGCCGTAGAGGATGAGGGAGACAGCCAGGTCTTTACCCTCCATCTGCCAGCCCGTGGCTTTGCGCTCGCCATCACGGAGTACGAGCTGCAGCTGCAGTTTCCTGCCCAGGTGGTGCAGCAGCCGGTGCTGGAGAGTGCCTATTATGGAGACGTGATGGATAATTTCCTCACCATCCGTGTCCAGGGGCAGAGCCTGAGCCTGAAGTCTGTTGCGCCCCTGAAGGATCGTGAGACCCTCACCCTAAATCTAAGCTTCCCCGGCGGCAGCTTTGACCTGCGCTTCCTCCCCGGCAGCATCACCTCTGTGAACCAGCTGGCCTTTTTCCTGCTGGTTTTGGTGGCCATTGTCTACTGGGCCCTTCGCATCCGGGGCAAGCTGCTGCTGCCTAAGAAGCAGGTGACCGCCGATGTGGAGGCCACCGCAGGGGAGACGGATTGCCGCCTCTATGGTAAGCAGCCGGATATCGCCGCCATTCTGGCCCATTGGGGCAACCTGGGCTATGTGGCCGTCTACCGCAATGAGCGTGGCCGGGTCATCCTCCGCAAGGAGATGGAGATGGGTAATGAGCGCAAGGCTTCGGAGCTGAAGCTCTTCCGCGCCCTGTTCCGTGGCAGCAATACCTGCGACCTCCAGTCCGCTCATTTCCATGCCGCCTGCAGACCTGCCGCCGCCTCCATTCGGGGCAGCTGGGTGCGCCGTGTGTTTGATCCCAAGGCCGGAAGTCCTGCCATTCTCCGTGGGCTCTGCCTGCTGGCCGGTCTCTTCGTCTGCCTGATGACCTTTGATCTGTGGCTTCCTGCCAGCGCCTGGCGCTGGGTGCTTCTGCCCCTGCTCAGCCTGCTGTGCCTGCTGCTCTGCGCCGGGGTGCAGTATTGCTTCAGCTTCCTGCTCCACCGCCGCCGCATCCTGTATCTTTCTGCTGGGGTGCTGCTGTCTGTGGTGCTGTGGCTCCTTGGAAGCAGCGCCGGCTGCGGCGGCTCCATGATCCTGAATCTGCTGCTGCAGTTCCTCTGCGCCGTGAGCCTGCTCTTCGGCGGCCGCCGCTCCTTAGAGGGTGAGGCACAGGTTTCCCAGCTTCTGGGTCTGCGCCGCCGCCTCCGCAAGACGGAGCAGGGAGAGCTGAGCCACCTGCTGACGGTGGATAGCCAGTATTTCTACCGTATGCTTCCCTATGCCGATGCCCTGGGTGTGGGCCGTGCCTTCTGCCGTACCATGGGCAGCCGCCGTCTGGAGTCCTGCCCCTGGCTCACCGATGCCCGAAAGCGGCCCGATACGGCCAAGGCCTTCTACGCCTTCTACAAAGAGTTTGCCACCCTTGCCCGTGGAGAGCTCCGCATCCAAAGCCTGCTCCCCGCTGCCGGGAGAAAAAGTCCTGCCCGGAGGTAACTATGGAAGACTATCGATTTTATGCGCTCCTTTCCCGGATGCGCTATATCACCCGTTGGGGTCTCATGCGCAATACCTTTTCTGAAAATATTCAGGAGCATAGCCATATGGTGGCGGTCTTAGCCCATGCCCTGGCCCTGATCCGTCGGGATATTCTGGGCCTGCCTGCGGACCCGGAGCGCTGCGCCACGGCGGCCCTGTTCCATGATGCCTCCGAGATCCTCACCGGCGACCTGCCCACGCCCATTAAATATTACAATCCCCAGATCAAAGCGGCCTATAAGCAGGTGGAGCAGATCAGCGGCGATAAGCTGCTGGAGCTGCTGCCCGAGGCCCTTCGCCCCAGCTATGCCCCCCTGATCCACGAGTCTGACGAGACCGTGGTCCCCATCGTCAAGGCGGCGGATAAGCTCTCTGCCCATATCAAGTGCATCGAGGAGCTGAAGGGCGGCAACCTGGAGTTCGAGTCTGCCGCCAAGCAGACCCGTCAGGCCCTGGAGGAGATGCATCTGCCGGAGCTGGACTGGTTCATGGATAACTGCCTCAATGCCTTTGGCAAGAACCTGGATCAGCTGTAAGTGCAAAAAAGAGGACTGCCTTTGAGACAGTCCTCTTTTTCGCTGCTTACTCGATGACCAGCTGCCGGGTGGCAGGCTTCCTCTCCTCACGCTTGGGGAGGGTGAGAGTCAGGACACCGTTTTCGTACTTGGCCCGGATATTCTCCGTGTCGATCTCCTGCAGACGGAAGCTGCGGGTGTAACGGCTGCAGCGGCGCTCTCTGCGGATATAGTTGGTCTCCTCGCCGCTGTCGGTGTGCTCGGCGCTGATGGTCAGCAGCTCCTCCTGCACTTCCAGGCGGATCTCCTCCTTGGTAAAGCCGGGCAGATCCGTGCGCAGCAGGTAGTGGTCGCCCATGTCGGCGATATCCGTGGGGTAGGGGCTCAGACCGTTTTCGGTGAAGAAGCCACCCAGAGGACGGCCAAAGAAAGTCCGCTCCATCTCACGGATGGGATCATGGATGGGAAAAGTTCTGCTCAGTGCGTACATCATTCATACCTCCATATCTTAAGGCTGACCGGTTTCGAAGCAGCCGGGGGTCAGCGCCCGTGCCGCCTATTTCGTTTACGGCCTTATTATAGCCCATAGGGAGATAGAATGTGTTACGAATTTGTGAATTTTTAGCACTCTCAAGCCGAGAGTGCTAAAATGTAAGTAGTTTCATAAATGGCCTCAGCCCATGATCAGCTCCGCCAGCTCTGCCCAGTCATAGCCCTCATACTCAAAATGATGGCAGCCTTCCGGAGCATACTTGGGGTGCAGGGCCGGGTCGGCCTCCCGCTGGTCGGGGGGTGTCAGGTTGGTATGCATATATAAGGTGTCTAGCCCGGCAGCTCTGGCACCGGCAATATCCGTATGCAGGTCGTTGCCGATCATCAGGCAGCTTTTCGGCTCCAGCCCCTGCTCCTTTAGCAGCGCCCGGAAGAAACGCACATCCGGCTTGCGGCAGCCGTAGTCCGAGGAGAGGTAGATCCCGTCCAGCTGCCGGCCCAGGCCCAGATGCCGCAGCTCATAGGCGGTGAAGATCTGCTGGGCATTGCTCAGCAGCCACAGGCGGTAGCCCCTTTTCCGCAGCGCCCCCAGCGCTTCTAAAACATTGGGATACAGGCGGATGTATTCTATGGAGGTAATGCGGAAAAGCTGTGCGGCGTTGATGCCCAGCCGGTCGGCATGTTCCGTGATGCCCTTTTGGCGGAACAGCTCTGCCATCACCTGCTCAAAGGGGATGTCCGGGAAGCACTCATAGCTCTGGCCTGCCTTAGCCTCACGGGCGGCCATGGCTTCGGAAAAAGCCTTTCGCAGCTCCTCACCGCTGTAAGCTGCGCCGTAAAAGCCGAAATACAGGGCGGTTTTCTCCCAAACCAAGTCGTTTTCCTCGGTGTGGATATCCACCAGGGTGCCGTAGAGGTCAAAAATCAGATCCCGGTACTTCATAGGCTGTAGCGGTATCTGCAGATGGGCTGCTCCTCACCCTGGTAAGAGCCCATGCCCTCAAATTCCTTCACAAAGCCGCTGCGCTCCAGCACCTTCACAGAGGCCCCGTTGGCGCTGCGGCAGATGCCCAGGATGTCCCGAACGCCCAGCTTGGGCAGGATCACCGGCAGGAAAGCCCTGACCGCCTCGGTGGCATAGCCCTTTTTGGTGTAGTTCATGCCGATGTGGTAGCCCACCTCCCAATTGCCGTCCTCCAGGGGCACAGCCTGGACATAGCCGATGTAGGTCTCGTCCTTCAGCAGCACGGGATAGACCAGAGGGCCCTCCCCGGAGGCATAGCAGCCCATGAGGAACTCGATGGTCTCGGCGGCCTCCTCCACGGTCTCAAAGACCTCGTCGGGGACAAAGCGACGGGTGTCCTCGTCCAGGGAATTCAGGTGTACCGCCTCAGCCATTTCCGGCTGAAACTCCGTAATGATCAGTCGCTGGGTTTCAAGCTTCAAAGCAACTGCCTCCTTTTGTTTTTTCTGTATTATAGCACGCAGCCGGGAAAAGTTCCAGAGGCTGTTTTGCAAATAAATGTTGAATCGGAAACAACCGCTGTTTGAGAGAAGAAGTTTTTTATTGACAAGGAGAAACCGGTGGTATATTGTAGATGGAGAAACGAGGTGTAAGAATTGATTGAAGTAAAGCATATCCGCAAGGAATTTGTCACCCCGAAGAAGTACCCCGGCCTGAAGGGGGCGATCAAGGGCCTGTTCCGCCGGGAAAAGGTACGAAAAGTCGCCGTGGACGATATCTCCTTTACCATTGAGGACGGGGAGATCGTGGGCTATATCGGCAGCAACGGCGCCGGAAAATCCACCACCATCAAAATGATGACCGGCATTCTCCGCCCCACCTCGGGCGAGATCCTGGTCAATGGCATTGACCCTGCCAAAAACCGCAAGGAGAATGCCGCCAAGATCGGCGTGGTCTTCGGCCAGAGAACCCAGCTGTGGTGGGATCTGCCCCTCAGCGAGTCCTTTACCATCCTCCGGGAGATCTACGATGTCCCCCGGGAGGACTACGAGAGCCGCATGGCCTTTCTCAATGAGGTGCTGGGTTTACAGGAGTTTTTCGACAGCCCTGTCCGTACCCTCTCCCTGGGCCAGCGTATGCGTGCGGATCTGGGAGCGGCGCTGCTCCATAATCCCAAGGTTCTCTACCTGGACGAGCCCACCATCGGTCTGGACATCGTGGTCAAGGACAATATCCGCAAGGCCATCCGCCGCATCAACCGGGAGCATAACACCACCGTCATCCTCACCACCCACGATATGGGGGATATTGAGGAGCTGTGCAGCCGCATCATCATCATTGACGAGGGCCGCAAGATCTATGACGGTACCCCGGAGCATCTGCGGGATACCTACGGCAGCCACCGTATGGTTCGTGCGGAGGTCAGCAGGCCCCTGTCGGGAGATCTATGGGCGCTGCTGCAGGTCGAGCCCCAGGCCTGCATAGCGGACTACGACCCCCAGCGTAAGCTGGTAGAGATCCGCTTTGATAAAAACCGGCTCCATGTGCCCCAGATCCTCCATGGCCTCATGCAGCTGACAGAGGTCAGCGATGTGCATATCATCGAGACCGACCTGGCGGAGATCGTCAAGCAGATCTATACCCACGGGGCCTCCGAGGGGAGGGCATAGCATGAAGGGTCTGCGCATCTATCTCCCCTTCACCGTCAACGAGATCAAGCGGCAGATGAGCTACAAGGGTGCCTTTTATCTCTTCATTCTCATCAGCACCTTCGGCAGCTTTGTGTCCTATTTCCTCTGGAGCGCCATCTACGGCAGCAGCCCCCAGGCGGTTCTGGGCGGCCTCAGCCGCAGCGAGATGACGGTGTATATTTTCATGGTCTATGTGACCAGCGCCATTGTCAATATCTCCATCTCCGACTGGGTCAGCGAAGACGTGGTCAAGGGCACCGTGGCCATGCAGCTCATCAAGCCCATGGACTACCGTCTGAGCCTGATCGCCAGAGCCACCGGGGTCATGGCCTACCAGTTTGTGCTGCCCTCGGTATTCATCTGGATCGGCCTGGAGGTCTACAAATACTTCGTCCTGGGCCTGGGCTTCACAGCCTTGGCCAATATTGGGCTGTACCTCCTCAGCAGCCTCATGAGCTTTTTGATTTTTGTCCTCTTTGATTTCTGCGTGGGTATGATCGCCTTCTTTACCAACTATATTTTTGGACTCCTGATGGTCAAGGAGGCGCTGCTCAGCTTCCTCACCGGCCAGCTGATCCCCCTGTCCTTTTTCCCGGCGGCGGTGCAGCGGATCTTTGATTTTCTGCCCTTCTCCTCCATGATCTATACCCCCGTTATGATCTACCTGGGGAAATACCGGGGCGGGGAGCTGGCCTGGGTGCTGCTGCGGCAGCTGATTTGGGTGCTGCTGCTCTATGGCCTGGGCAGCCTGATCTGGAGACGGGTCACCAAGCGCCTGGTGGTACTGGGAGGTTGAGACAATGAAGACGATCAAGCGTTATTTGCGCCTGTACCGGGCGCTGATCTCCCAGTTTTTTAAGATGGTGCTGCAGTCCAAGGTGGATTTCCTCATGGGGCTTTTCGGCTTCTTCTTCACCCAGGTGGCAGGTCTGCTCTTCCTCTACCTGGTATTTGAGCAGATCCCTGATCTGCAGGGCTGGTCTTTGGGGCAGCTGATCTTTATCTACGGCTTTGCCCAGATCCCCCGCGGCATCGACCATCTCTTTACGGATAACATCTGGCTGGTGGCCTGGCGGCTGGTGATCAACGGCGACTTTGACCGCTATATGCTCCGCCCCATGAATGTGTTTTTCCAGATCATTGCGGAGAAGCTGCAGCCCGATGCCCTGGGCGAGTTGCTGGTGGGCATAGTGCTGGTGGTCTACTCGGCGATAAAGGGTGTGGTGGTTGTGGATGGCCTGCATATTGCCCTTTTCGTGGTTTCGATTTTTGCAGGCGCCCTGATCTATACCTCCATCAAGCTCTTCTTCGCTTCCATCGCCTTCTGGACGAAGCGCTCCGGCCCTTTCCTGCAGCTGGCCTACGAGCTGTCCAATTTTGCCAAGTACCCCACAGAGATCTATCATAAGCTGCTCCGCTTTGTCATCACCTGGATCATTCCCTTCGGCTTTGTAGCCTATCTTCCTGCAAGCTATTTTCTGGGCGCAGGCAGCGGAAATCATGTGGCGGTCATCGGCATCGAGTGTGTCATTGCGGCCGTTTTCTGGTTTGTGGCCTATGGGGTCTTCAAAAAAGGCTTGAAAAGCTACGAAAGCGCCGGAAATTAGCCTTGACAAAGGAAAAATCCGGGTGTATAATGCGAAAAAATCCAAAGGAGTTTTGACAATGCTTGCGATCCGTTCTAACGTATCTCATACCTGGTCCGTTGAGCCTATGTACGGCAACGGGTCGGCATTGCCATAGGCTTTTTTTAGGTGAACTCCATCCGCAAAAGATAAAAAAGCAGTGCAGGCCGAACCCCAAAAAGAGTTCCGCCTGCACTGTTTCTCTAAGTATGCGAAAGGGAAATTTATCTTAGGACCTGATAACCAACGACGAATCGTGAATCACTGAGGTATGGCTACGCCAATTGATTTGAAATAAAGTCAAATCGATGTTTCTCGGTCTGATGTAAGCACCCAATGCCTCCCTTGTTAAAGGTAAGTGAGACCCCAAATTTTCAATTTGGTTGGTCGAACTTATGCCTTGCGCTGAGGTGGGTCGCCTTGAAAAGGCGACTCGGAGGGATTCCGCACGCCGCAACACCGTTATTCTGCAAGGTTTTCGGCGAATTCGTACTGCCTGCACGAATCC
>JAFQCY010000106.1 GCA_017399355.1 Oscillospiraceae bacterium | reverse complement strand
CCGACAATATGCTGGTCTCTCAGCCCGATACCGGTGAGCAGGCTCTGGAAATCACCGATGCACTGGTCCGCAGTGGCGCTGTGGATGCCATCGTTGTGGACTCTGTTGCTGCCCTGGTACCCAAGCAGGAGATCGAAGGTGAGATGGGCGATACCTTCGTGGGTCTGCAGGCAAGACTCATGTCCCAGGCACTGCGTAAGCTGGCAGGTACCATCGCCAAGACCAACTGCGTGGTGGTGTTTATCAACCAGCTGCGTATGAAGATCGGCGTCATGTACGGCAATCCTGAGACCACCACCGGCGGCAATGCCCTGAAGTTCTACTCCTCTGTCCGTCTGGATGTCCGCAATGTAGAGACCATTAAGGACGGCGGTGCTGTGGTAGGTAACCGCACCCGTGTCAAGGTTATTAAGAATAAAGTTGCGCCCCCCTTCCGTGAGGCGATCTTTGATATTATGTACGGCGAGGGCATCTCCAAGTATGGCGAGCTGCTGGATATGGCGGTAGAGCTGGAGCTGGTCAATAAGAGCGGCAGCTGGTTCTCCGTCCAGGGCGAGCGCATCGGCCAGGGCCGTGACAATGCCAAGCAGTACATTATGGATCATCCCCAGCTGGCCGACGAGCTGGAGGCCAAGGTCAGAGAGCATCTGGCTCAGGTCAACCAGAGCCGCGGCAAGGGCAAGGCTGCAGGCAAAGCTGTAGACGTCTCTGCCGACGACTTTGATGAGGATTGAGTCTATCCGGCAGACCCGCTCTCCTTCGGGAAAGCAGCGGCTGCAGCTGGATAACGGCAAGAGCCTTTTGCTGCTCCCGGCGGTGATCGCCCAGTATGGGCTGTATGCCGGTATGGAGCTGGAGGAGGAGACCTATCTGAAGCTCTGCACCGATGGCGCAAAGGCCTCCTGCAAGGATCGTGCCCTCAGGATCATCTCCCAGAGTACCGTGTCCAAGCGGGATTTGGAGCAGCGCCTTGTGCAGAAGGGGGAGACCCCGGAGCATGCCGCCGAGGCGGTGCAGTGGCTGCAGGAGCTGAGGCTGCTGGATGATCGCCAGGCGGCACAGCAGATCGTCCGCAGCGGGCTTGCCAAGGGCTATGGCGAGGCGAGAATTCGCCAGATGCTCTATGAAAAACGAATTCCCAAGTCCCTTTGGGACGAGGTTCTGGAGGACCTGCCGGGGCAGGAGGATGCCATTGATGCCTTCCTGCAGAAGCGTTTCCGTGGTGCTGCCCCGGATCGGGCGGCGTGCAAACGTGCCTGCGATGCCCTTTTGCGCCGTGGCCATAAGTGGAGCGAGATTCGCAGAGCCATGGAGCGCTATGTCCCCGATGAGGTGCTTCCGGAAGAATAAAGGAAAAGAGGTTTTGTACCTATGAATCAACGTGTGGGGATGATCTCCCTGGGCTGCGCAAAGAACCAGGTCAATGCGGAGCAGATGCTCTATCTGCTGCGGGAGGCCGGCTTTGAGATCCTGCCCGATGTGCAGGATGCAGACCTTGTGATCATCAATACCTGCGGCTTCATCGACTCTGCCAAGAGCGAGGCCATTGATCATATTCTGGCTATGGGTGAATTAAAGGCCGCCGGTGTCATCGGCAAGATCCTGGTGACCGGCTGCCTGTCCCAGCGCTATCAGGACGAAATTCTGCAGGAAATGCCGGAAGTTGACGGCGTTCTGGGAACGGGCAGCTACGGCGATATCGTTTCTGTGGCGCAGAAGCTTCTGGCAGGCGAACAGGTCAGCCTGTTCGGCGATATCGATGCCCCTGTGGACGAGGTGGGCAGAGTCTTGACCACCCCCGAATACTACGCCTACTTAAAGATCGCTGAGGGCTGCGATAACCGCTGCTCCTACTGCGTGATCCCCTCCCTGAGAGGCAAATTCCGCAGCAGAACCATGGATGACTGCCTCTACGAGGCCAGAATGCTGGCAGAGGACGGGGTGAAGGAGCTGATCGTAGTCGCCCAGGATACCAGCCGCTACGGTATCGACAATTATGGCAAGCGGATGCTGCCGGAGCTGCTGCGTGAGCTGTGCAAGATCGAGAAGCTCCACTGGGTCAGAGTCCACTATCTCTACCCCGATGAGATGACCGATGAGCTCATCGAGGTCATTGCCTCTGAGCCCAAGATCGTCAAGTACATCGATATTCCCATCCAGCACGTCAACGACAAGATCCTGAAGCTTATGAACCGCCGTGGCACCCGTCAGGAGATGGATGTACTTTTCCAAAAGCTCCGTCAGCGGATCCCCGGTGTGGTGATCCGTACCAGCCTGATCTGCGGCCTCCCCGGCGAGGGCGAGGCGGAGTTCGAGGAGCTTTGCAGCTGGCTCAAGGAGCATAAGTTAGAGCGAGTGGGCGCTTTCGCCTTCTCTCCCGAGGAGGGAACTGCCGCCGCAAGGATGGAATATCCGCCCGAAGAGGTGGCCACCCACCGTGCCGAGATCGTGGCGGAACTTCAGTCCCGGATTATGGACCAGTTCTATGAAGCCCAGCTGGATAAGACTCTGGAGGTCCTTTGCGAGGGCTATGACGATGAAAATGACTGCTATTTCGGCAGAACCTATATGGATTCCCCGGACATCGACGGCAGAGTGCTGTTTACCGCAGAGCGTACCGTTCGTGTGGGCAGCTTTGTGAATGTCGTTGTCACCGATGTTCGGGACGGAGATCTCATTGCCGAGGAGGTAGAAGAATGACTACTGCAACGAAAATTACCCTGATCCGTATTTTCCTGATCCCTGTGTTTCTGGTAACCATGTACCTGGCGGAGACCAGGGAGTATATGCTTTACATCTCTCTGGGGATCTTTGCCATTGCCAGCATTACCGATCTCATCGACGGCGAAGTTGCCCGTCGCTGCAATCAGGTTTCTACCCTGGGCAAGTTCCTGGATCCCCTGGCTGACAAGGTGCTGGTCATCGCTGCTATGGCTATGTTCTGTGAGTGGGGCATCTTCCCTGCCTGGGCGCTGATGATCGTTCTGGCACGGGAATTTGCGGTGAGCGGCCTGCGTATGGTGGCCTCCGGCAAGGGCAATGTGATCGCAGCCGGCTGGTCAGGCAAGGTCAAGACCGCTGTGACTATGATCTGCCTCTGCGGTATGCTGGCCTTCAACGGCGCATTCTTCAAGGAACTGCTGGGCGAAGGCTTTGTTAATGCCTTCAACTGGATCAGCGTTATCGCTATCTCCGTTACCACCATCTACTCCGGCGTGGAGTACTTCGTCCAGAACAAATCTGCCCTGAGCAAATAATCCGTCTTGACACCCTTTGACGGAAATGGTAATATAATAAAAACAAATATCGCGTTGATCGAAAAGAGTAGCCTGCGGTAGTTGCATCAGAGAGTCTGCGTCACCGGCTGAAAGCGTGGACGGCATCGAGCAGGGGAAGTGCGTTCGGGAGCGAGGGGAGACCCCGTTGACTGCGTCAAAGTCAGAGTAATAAATCAGAGTGGAACCGCGATTTCTGTCGCCTCTGGGAGATGATCCCGGAGGCGATTTTTTACGCTCTGAGAGGAGGTAATATGAGACTCATTGAAAGTATCGAGGCATATCAGCGCAACGACCCGGCAGCACGGAGCAAGTTTGAAGTCTTCTGGCTTTATAACGGCCTCCATGCCGTGATCTACTACCGCTTTGCCCATTGGTTTTTCACCCATAAAATGAAATTCATCGGCCGCTGGATCTCCCAGATCGCCCGTCGCCGCACCGGTGTGGAGATCCATCCCGCTGCCAAGATCGGAAGACGGCTGGTCATTGACCACGGTACCGGCATCGTCATCGGTGCCACAGCGGAGATCGGGGACGATTGCCTGCTGTATCAGGGTGTGACCCTGGGCGGTACCGGCGCCCAAAGGGAGAAGCGACACCCTACTTTGGGCAACAACGTCATGGTGGGATGCGGTGCCAAGGTATTAGGCCCCTTTAAAGTGGGGGATAATGCCCGTATTGCCGCCAATTCCGTGGTGCTCAGCGAAGTGCCTGCCAATTCCACGGTGGTCGGTGTTCCCGGACGGGTGGTTCGCCTCAATGGCGAGAAGCTGGATCACATCCACACCCCCGACCCAATCCGTGCCGAGCTGGATTATTTAAGAGAACGTCTGGAAAAATTAGAAAAGCATATGGAGGAGCAATAAATGTATCTGTACAATTCCCTGAGCCACAAGAAGGAGCTTTTTGTGCCCAATAACCCCGACCTGGTCAAGATGTATACCTGCGGCCCCACGGTCTATCACTTCGCCCACATCGGCAATCTCCGCAGCTATATTATGGAGGATGTGCTGGAGAAGAGCCTTCGCTATCTGGGCTATCATGTGAAGCGTGTCATGAACATCACCGACGTAGGCCACCTGGCCTCCGATGCGGATACCGGCGAGGATAAGATGCTCAAGGGTGCCAAGCGGGAGAACAAGACCGTTATGGACATCGCAAAGTATTATACCGATGCCTTCTTTGCCGATTGCGCCAAGCTGAACATCAAGATCCCCGATGTGGTAGAGCCTGCCACCAACTGCATTGACGAGTATATCCACATGGTGGGGACTCTGATGGAAAAGGGCTATGCCTATTTCGCCGGCGGCAATGTCTACTTCGATACCTCCAAGCTGGAGAAATACTATGTCTTCAACGACCATAAGGAAGAGGATCTGAATGTAGGTGTCCGTGAGGGCGTGGAGGAGGATACCAACAAGCGCAATAAGAATGACTTCGTCCTCTGGTTCACCAAGTCCAAGTTCGAGGATCAGGCCCTGAAGTGGGATTCTCCCTGGGGCGTGGGCTATCCCGGCTGGCACATCGAGTGCTCCGCTATCTCCATGAAGCACCTGGGCGAGGATATGGATATCCACTGCGGCGGCATCGACAATGCCTTCCCCCACCATACCAATGAAATTGCCCAGTCGGAAAGCTATTTGGGACATAAGTGGTGCAATTATTGGTTCCATGTGCATCATTTGAATACGGACTCCGGTAAAATGTCCAAATCCAAGGGCGAGTTTTTGACTGTT
>JAFQCY010000105.1 GCA_017399355.1 Oscillospiraceae bacterium | reverse complement strand
GATGCTGAGGGCAATGTAGTCGACACCCTGACTGACTTCGTGGAGCTGTCTGACGGCAGACTCCAGGTCACCTACTACGGTGTGAAGTCCGTGCAGATGCGTGACCGCTTCTACTTCGTGGCCTATGTGGGCGACCAGGTCGCCAGCGACAACGTAGGCTACAGCGTGGAAGCCTATGCCAAGAGCAACATCGCCTCCACCGATGCCAACCTGGCCGATATGGTGCTGAAGTGCATCTACTACGGCGACAGCGCCTACGCCTACTTCAACCGCTAAACCCAAATAAACCAAACCAGCGCCGTGAGGACCCCCTCCTCACGGCGCTGGTTCTGTCTATGGAGCCGGAAAGGCCAATTTCGCGCAGCACCTTAGCGCTGCGAACGAATAACTGCGAACGAATCACGAAGTGTGCCTCCGGCACGGATTTGGAATCTATTTCCCGTCAAGCAGAAATTTTCCGGTCTGTTGGAGGTAGCCTAAGCCTCCCTTGTCAAAGGGAGGTGGGTCGCCTTGAAAAGGCGACTCGGAGGGATTCCGCACGCCGCAACACCGTTCTTTTGCAAGGGTTTCGGCGAATTCGTACTGCCTGCACGAATCCCCCCGGATCGCCTTTCAGGCGATCCGACCCCCGTTGACAAGGGGGTCTTTGTTGCCTCCAACAGTTCTAGAAACATCTATTTGACTTTATTTCAATTCCATGGTTGGAGCCATCCCTCAATTGATTCCCCATTCGTCATTGGTTCCGAAGCTTTCCCGCTGCCCTTTGCCGGGAAATCCCCCGCTCCGGCCTTTTCTTTTCCCCTGCTTTGTGGTATACTGGTTCCGAAAGAAGGTGCTGCTATGGATCATTTTCAATTAGTCTCCCCCTACGAGCCCACGGGTGACCAGCCCCAGGCCATCCGGGCCCTGACGGAGGGTCTGCAGGACGGCCTGACGGAGCAGGTGCTTTTGGGCGTGACCGGCTCTGGCAAGACCTTTACCATGGCCAATGTCATCGCCAGGCTCAACCGCCCCACCCTGGTTTTGGCCCACAACAAGACCTTAGCCGCCCAGCTCTGCTCGGAATTCCGGGAGTTTTTCCCAAATAATGCGGTGGAATATTTTATTTCCTACTACGACTACTACCAGCCCGAGGCCTACATCGCCCACACCGACACCTATATCGAGAAGGACTCCGCCATCAACGAGGAGATCGAGCGCCTGCGCCACTCCGCCACCTCCTCCCTCTTTGAGCGGCGGGATGTGATCGTGGTGGCCTCCGTCAGCTGCATCTACGGCCTGGGTGACCCCATTGACTACAAGAACATGGTCATCTCCCTGCGTACCGGCATGGAAAAGCCCCGGGAGGAGCTGACCAAAAAGCTGGTGGAGATCCGCTACGAGCGCAACGACATCGAGTTCTCCCGGAATACCTTCCGTGTCCGTGGGGACACCGTGGAGATCTACCCGGTCTACTGGTCGGGCAGAGCCATCCGGGTGGAATTTTTCGGGGACGAGATCGACCGCATCTCCGAGATCAATGCCGTCTCGGGCCTGGTGGAGCGGGTGGTGGATCATGTGGCCATCTACCCTGCCAGCCACTATGTGGCCTCCCGGGAGAAGCTGAACCGGGCCATTTTGGACATCGAGAGCGAGATGGAGGAACGGGAGCGCTGGTTCAAGGAGAATGAGAAGCTCTTGGAGGCCCAGCGCATCCGCCAGCGCACCATGTACGACATCGAAATGCTCCAGGAGATCGGCTTCTGCAGCGGCATCGAGAACTACTCCCGGGTGATCCAGGGCAGAGCCCCCGGCACGCCCCCCATGACCCTGCTGGACTACTTCCCCGATGACTTCCTCCTCTTTGTGGACGAGAGCCATGTGACCCTGCCCCAGGTACGGGCCATGTATGCCGGAGACCGCAGCCGCAAGGAGTCCCTGGTCAACTACGGCTTCCGCCTGCCCTCGGCCTTTGACAACCGCCCCCTGACCTTCCCGGAGTTCGAGACCCGGGTGCGCCAGCGGATCTACGTCTCCGCCACCCCCGCCCCCTTTGAAAAGGAGCGGGCCGGGCAGATCGTGGAGCAGGTGATCCGCCCCACGGGACTTTTGGATCCCAAAATCGAAGTCCGCCCCATCGAGGGCCAGATCGACGACCTCATTGCCGAGTGCTATGCCACGGTGGAGAAGCAGGAGCGTGTGCTCATCACCACCCTGACCAAGCGCATGGCCGAGGATCTGACGGTCTACCTGCAGCAGGCCGGGATCAAGGTGCGCTATATGCACTCGGATGTGGCAGCTTTAGAGCGAACGGAGATTTTGCGTGACCTGCGCATGGCGAAATTTGACGTGCTGGTGGGCATCAACCTGCTGCGTGAGGGCCTGGATCTGCCGGAGGTCTCTCTGGTGGCCATTCTGGATGCGGACAAGGAGGGCTTCCTCCGCAGCGAGACCAGCCTGATCCAGACCGTAGGCCGTGCCGCCCGTAATGCCGAGGGCCGGGTGATCATGTATGCCGACAAGGTCACCGCCGCCATGGCCGCCTGTATCGAGGAGACCCAGCGCCGCCGGGACATTCAGGATGCCTATAACCGGGCCCACGGCATCGTGCCCAAGACCGTAAAAAAGGACATCCGGGAGCTCATCGAGATCAGCCGCACGGAGTCCGAGGCAACGGGCAAGAGCGGCCTGAAGCTGACCAAGGCCGAGCGGGAAAAGGAGATCGCCCGTCTGGAAAAGGAAATGCGTGCCGCCGCCAAGATGATGGAATTCGAATACGCCGCCGTCCTCAGAGACCGCATCATCGAGCTGCGAGGGAAATAAAAAAGAAGCATCCGTATGCACATCTTCTAAGACCTAACGATGCGCAAACGAATGCTTTGAATATTCAACTACCCGGTAGCAGTATCTATTCAGTTTTGCCTGGGGGTTATAGCACGGAGCGGAAAAAAACAAGGAGAAACTCCTCTTTTTTACTCTAAAACCATCATCCCGATGGAGGCTTCCCCGGTGCCTTTTTCGCCCAGGCAATTTGCCCATTTTTCGGAAAAAAAGGCACCGTAGGGGATCTGCTGCTTTCGCCGTTTCCCCCTGCCGACAAAGGCCCAGAGGGCGGAGGGAATGCCGATGACGATTAAGTACAGCGGCCCTAATATCAGCGATTGTATGGTGTGGCCGTACTCATGCACCAGAAGCCGCCGGGAGAGCGCCTCCGCCGGAATTTGACCCTCGAATTTTTTCACAAAGAAAGGCTCTGCGGACACAAAGACAAAAAGCCCCAGAGAAATGCTGCTCCCGGAGTCCCAGAGGGTGATCAAAGCCCCGTGATACCAAAAATGCCGTGCTCTGCAATGGCGAAGAAAAACCAGCAGACCCAGCAAAGTCTGCAAGATACCCCAGCTGCACTGCCAGATTTTATATAGGATCGATCTCATGGCAACCTCCGTGAAGGGCTTTCAAATATTCCTCCCCTTCTGCTCTGCTTTTGAAACTATGAAGCTCTTTTTCCCCTCTGTACTGCTCCATCAGCTCGTACAGCTTCGGCAAGGTGTGCTTTGGAAAATCTTGAATAAACTCTTCAAACTCCGGATCGAACGCTTCTTCTATCCAGGGCAGGTCATGGCGGCGCTTTCCCAGGCGCTCCCTGACGCCCTGCAGGCAGAGCTCCGTCGGCAGGTCAAAGAAAAAGACGGTATCACATTCCCGAAGGCGCAGTTCAAGGGTTCTGGCGTAATTGCCGTCGATGATCCACCGGTCTGTGGCAAAAATCTCCTGAAGCTTCCGGTCGAATTCCGCTCTGGGGATGTTTGTTTTGTCGGGCCGGTGCCAGATTGCGTCCAGATGGTACAGGGGCAGACCTGTGATCCGATGCAGCTTTACCGCAAAGGTCGTCTTGCCGCTCCCGGGACAGCCAATGACGATCACACGCTTCATTGTGCGTTTTCCTTAGTGGTCTTGCAGGAGGCGACCAGCATGGCCCTCAGAGAGGTACATTTGGAGGAAAGGGTTTTGAATGTTTGCGCATCAATATAGTTTGTCCGATACAGAAGCTCCAGCCAATAGCCCGTCTCGCTGGCTTCCTTTAGGGCAATTTCCAGCTTGGAGATAAAATCCTTTTTGCCCTGGGCATACTGCGCCTCGTATATATTGGCCCCAATGGATGTGCCACTTCTGCCGATCTGATTGGAAATGATGGTCTCCTTGACGGATTTCAGCTGTTTTACCAATTCAATCACGTCAACGGAGAACTCCATAGCAAGATATCTCAGCTTTGATTCTGCCATAACACACCTCGCTGTAATAAAGTGATAAGTGATGCAGCTGCGCTCCTCCCACGCGCCGGAGGCGTGCATCACAGGCGAAGCCTGCATCACGCACAAAGTGCGCATCTCGTTCCGAGCATCACTCAAAAAAGAACAGTAAAACGGTGCGTAAATTGGGGTAAGAAAAGCGAAAAGGCGCACAATAATCAAATAACCTCAATTTTACCAATAATATAGCGAGTATATCGCAAAGTAGCCTGTTTGAAAATTAGTGATAAGTGATGCAGCTGCGCTGTGATAAGTGATGCGATGCGTTCCTCCCACGCGCCGGAGGCGTGCATCACAGGCGAAGCCTGCATCACGCACGCAGTGCGCATCTCGTTCCGAACGGAACGCATCACTCAAAAAATCCCTTTTGTCCTAAGACAAAAGGGATTTTTTGCTGGTGACCCGTACGGGACTCGAACCCATGTTACCGCCGTGAAAGGGCGGTGTCTTAACCTCTTGACCAACGGGCCTGGTAGCGGCAATCTGACTCGAACAGATGACAACACGGGTATGAACCGGGTGCTCTACCAACTGAGCTATGCCGCCATTTTTCCTGCTGCCGAAACAGCAAAATGATTATATATGAAATTCTCCGATTTGTCAAGCATTTTTTCGGATTATTCTGATCTTTTTTCGCTGTTTTATAGAAAAACAGGGCTCTCCCCGGAGGGAGAGCCGCAGGATTTCGCTTTTATTCTTCGCAGGGGGACTGGCTTTCCGGGGCAGGCTCTTCCCGGGGGGCGGCCTCCTCCTCGGGGCGGAGGTCGCAGAAGAGCAGCTGCAGGGCGCTGCCCAGCATGGTCACAAAAAGGGAGAGATTGATCACATTCTGCACAGCGGAGCCGGACTTCAGATGGTCTGCCACGGTCATGGCGCAGAAGAGCATGGCCAGCAGGCACCAGAAGAGGGTGATGCGCCGCTTGCCCCGGTCAAAGGAGAAGCCGGCCAGCTGTACCACGGCCAGCATGGTGCAGACCGCCGCCAGCAGCTGGTAGCAGTAGTCATGGATCCAGGGGTCGGTATTCCACTGCTGGAAGCAGACAATGAGCCGCACCACCAGGTACAGGGTGCAGGCGATATACAGTAGGGGCGTGGGCTTCTTGCCGTAGAGGCCGATGACGGCAAAGGCGCCCAGGCACAGCCCACACAAAAGGCCCAGAGGGCCAAGGAGCTGATTCAGGGCATTGGTAACCGCCGGGGCCGTAGCCGCCACCGCCGCCTGGGGCTGCTTGACGATCAGGAGCAGCAGATTCCCCACCAGCAGGCCCACCGCTGCAGGCAGGTGCAGGAAATACAGCACCGGCCGGTAGGCAAAGACCGACTTCCAGCTCTTCTGCCGGGCCAGGGGGAAGAGCATGGCGGCCAGGGCCACCGCCGTCACCACCGCCAGGATCAGCAGGTAGATATGGGCACGGCTGCCCTGGGCCGCAGAGCCGTCCAGCTGCATGGCGGCCAGCTGGGCTCTGCGCAGGAGGAAGCCCCCCACACAGGCCAAAAGGGTCAGTATCAAAATCGGCCAACGGAGCCGGGTCGTGTTTTTCATGGTCATTCCTCCCAAATGCTCTGGGGATTTCCTGTATTATAGCACAGCGGCGGAGAAATTAACATAGGCAGAATGTAAAATTTCCAATAAATTTCCCCTCAGCGGAGGGACTCCATAACCTTGGGCAGCACCTGCAGGAAGGTCTCTACCTCCTCCGGGGTGCTCTCGCCGCAGAGGGAGATGCGGATGGAGCCGTCGATGAGGACGGGGTCTACCCCCATAGCCTCCAGCACATGGCTGCGGTGGCCCTTGCTGCAGGCCGAGCCAGCGGATACGCAGATCCCCTGCTCCTGCAGACCGTTGAGCAGGCCCTGGGAGCGGAGGCCGGCCACCGCCATATTGACGATATGGGGCGCTTCCTGAGCGCCAATGAGGCTGACACCGGGGATTTCCCCCAGCCCCTGCTGCAGACGGGCCTTCAGGGCATTCTGATGGGCGATGGCGGCAGTGCGCTCCTTCAGCCCCTTTTGGCAGGCGGCGGCGAAGCCCAGGATCATGGGGATATTCTCCGTGCCGCTGCGAAGGCCGCCCTCCTGACCGCCGCCCAGAAGCAGGCCGGGGAGGCTGCCCTTGGCATAAAGAGCGCCGATCCCCTTGGTGGCATGGACCTTATGGCCGGAGACGGAGATGAGATCCGCACCCAGGGTAGCGGCACGGAAGGGAAGTTTCATAAAGCCCTGGACGGCATCGGTGTGGAAGAGGGCGTTGGGGCAGCGGGTATGGACCAATTTGGCCATTTTCTCAATGGGCATCACAGCGCCGGTCTCGTTATTGACCATCATGATGCTGACGAAGATGGTATCCGGCCGCAGGGCCTTGGACAGAGCCTCCAAGGTGATGCGCCCCTGGGCATCGGGCTGCAGATAGCTCACCTCGAAGCCCTGGGCCTCTAACTTGGCCAGGGGCTTGCGGACGGCGGAATGCTCGATGGCCGAGGTGATCATATGCTTACCCCGCTTGCCCAGGCGCTCGGCGGCGGCATAGATGGCCCAGTTATCGGCCTCGGTGCCGCCGGAGGTGAAATAGACCTTGTCCGTGGGAGCGCCCAGGGCCTCTGCCACGCTCTGACGGGCCTGGCGAAGAGCACGGGCGGTCTCCACCCCAAAATGATACTGGGCGCTGGGATTGCCCCAGAGCTCCGTCAGGCCATACTGGATCGCCTCCACAGCCTCAGGGCAAGGCTTGGTGGTGGCGGCATTGTCGAAATAGATCATGGTATTTTCCTCTTGAAAAAATGAATTGCCTGACGGCATGATTTGCCCTGACGGGCATGATTTGCAGCTTGCGCTGCATGAATTGCGCTGCGGCGCATTGAGAGGCAATTCAATTCATGGAGCATAGCGAGAAATCATGATGCGTCCGCATCAATTCATGGCACGAAGTGCCAAATCATAAAATTGAATTGCCTGACGGCATGAATTGGCTTCGCCATGATTTGCCTTTGGCATGATTTGCACCTTGCGGCGCATGATTCGGCAACCATAGGCCGCCTCAAAAAAGAGGGAGATGCATTGCATCTCCCTTTTTTCGATGCTTTATTTTTTCTTCAGAGCCTCACGGATCTTTGTGCAGAGGCCTTCGGTGGTGAGGCCGTAGGCCTCCAAGACGGCGGCGGCGGTGCCGCTGCGGCCGAATTCATCGTTGACACCGTGGCGAACCAGGGGCGTGGGGCAGTTCTCGCTGAGGAACTCAGCCACTGCGCCGCCCAGACCGCCGATGACGGAATGCTCCTCGGTGGTGACGATGCAGCCGGTCTCCCGGGCTGCCTTCAGAACCAGGGCTTCATCCAGGGGCTTGATGGTGTGCATATCGATGACACGGACGGAGACACCTTCGCCTGCCAGGACATCGGCGGCCTTCAGGGCCAGCTGTACCATCATGCCGGTGGCGATGACGGTGACATCGGAGCCCTCCTTCAGGGTAGCGCCCTTGCCAAGCTCGAACTTGTAGCCCTCGATCTCGTCGGTGACGGTCTCCACGGCGGCTCTGCCCAGGCGGAGGTAGGCGGGGCCATTGTAGTTCAAGAGGGCCTCAACGGCCTGCTTCATCTCGTTGCCATCGCAGGGGTTGACCACGGTCATGCCGGGGATGGCACGCATCAGGGCCAGATCCTCCACGCTCTGGTGGGTTGCGCCGTCCTCGCCCACGGACAGACCGCCGTGAGAGCCCACGACCTTCACATTCAGGCCGGGGTAGGCGATGGAGTTGCGCACCTGCTCCCAGGCTCTGCCGGAGGCGAAGATGGCGAAGGTATTGGTAAAGGGCTTGAAGCCGCAGGCAGCCATACCGGCGGCCACGCCGGTCATATTGCACTCGGCGATGCCCATGTCGAAGAAACGCTCGGGGTACTTGGCGGCAAAGCCCTTGGTCATGGTGGCATTGGCCAGGTCGGCATCAAACACCACCAGCTCGGGATACTTCTCTGCCAGCTCTACCAGCGCCTCACCGTAGGCGCCACGGGTTGCGATTTTGCCTGCCATATTACTTGCCCTCCAATTCTGCTAACTTGGCCTCGACCTCAGCCTTGGCCTGCTCATACTGCTCATCATTGGGTGCTTTGCCGTGCCAGCCGAAGTTGCCCTCCATAAAGGAGACGCCCTTGCCCTTGACGGTCTTCAGCAGGATCATGCTGGGCTTGCCCTTGCAGGCTCTGGCCTGGGCGAAGGCATCCAGCAGGGCCTGGAAATCGTGGCCATCCACGGTGATCACATTGAAATTGAAAGCCTCGAACTTCTTATCCAGGGGCTCGGAGGGCATGACGTCCTTGGTAGCGCCATCGATCTGCAGACCGTTGACATCCACCATGGCGCAGAAATTATCCAGGCCGTACTTGGCGGCGGACATGGCGGCCTCCCAGACCTGGCCCTCGGCGATCTCGCCGTCGCCCAGGACACAGTAGACACGGTAGTCCTTCTTTGCCACCTTGCCTGCCAGAGCCATGCCCACGGCGGCAGAGATCCCCTGGCCCAGGGAGCCGGTGGACATATCCACGCCATTGACGTGCTTCATCTCGGCATGGCCGGAGTAATGGGCCTTGATGGAGCGGAAGAGCTTGATGTCTTCCGGGGGGAAGAAGCCACGCAGCGCCAGCACGGCATAAAGTGCGGGGGAGCAGTGGCCCTTGGACAGCACGAAGCGGTCACGGTCGGGGTTCTTGGAATCTGCGGGATCTACGTTCATCTCGTTGAAATAGAGTGCGGTGATGGCATCAATGGCGGATAAGCTGCCGCCAATGTGGCCGGAGGCTGCGGTGTGGACGGCGTCCAGCGCCAGAAGACGGGCACGGTAGGCCATCACTTCCAGCTGCTTGCTGCTGCATTTTTCCATAGGTAAACAGATCCTTTCCATTATTCTTCAAAGCTGTACTGATACAGCTCATGGCGCACATAGTATTCCACCCGGTTGTACTGCCGCATCCGGCCCACCACATCATCGGGCAGGGCGTAGTGGAGCACACCGTCATAGAGGTACATGCTGTCCTTCTGCATGACGGAGACCTCGTCACGGAAGGTTCTCTGGTACTGCATCCAGGCAGGGCCCTGCCAGCCGCAGACATCAAAGACCTGGGACATGAGGAAGCAGGGGGATAAGGTAGGGCCTTCGCCCCGGAAATTGTCCCCCAAAATGGCCTTGGCGGCATCGTTGGCCCAGATCAGGTAGGGGGCCTCATAGAGATTCCGGCAGCCATCGTTGGTGGTCTCGTAGGTATCCAGGCCCAGCTGGGCATAGCAGGAGTTATTCTCGCCCAGGGTGGGCTTGTGGTCGCCGAAGAGGATCAGCACCACAGGCTCTTCATCCTCCCGGAAGGAATCCACAAAGGCCGCCATCTGCTTGGCCGTATCGGCTACGCCGTGGAGGTAGTTATTGAGCTGGTAGTAATTCTCCACAGAGAGCTCGCCCTGCTTCACATACTCCTCCCCTACCAGATACTGGGCGATATAGGGGGTATGGTTCTGGAAGGTGACGGTGAAGTTAAAGTAGGGGGTATCCAGAGCGGCCTGCTCCTCGTAGGCCCGCCGCACATCCGGCAGAACCACGCAGTCATCGGCATGGGGCTTTTCCGGGGACAGGGCCTCATAGTGATTTTCAATGAAGAGATAGCGGTCAAAGCCCAGGTAGGCATTGACATTGCGGCGGTTATAGAACCAGTCATTGCCCGGGTGACCGCCCTCGGCGGTGTAGCCCAGGGCCTTCAGATAGTGGACATAGGAGCTGGTGGGCACACGGTAGGAGGGCTGGGGATAGGAGAAGCCCGTGAGGAAGCCACGCTCCGTATTCACCGTGCCGCCGCCGATGACATCGGCGATCAGGTTGCCGTGATAGCACTCCTCCTGCAGGGCATGGAAGGTCTCGTAGGGGTCCTTGACGAACTCCACACCCTCCAGCCGGGAGAAGTCGGAGAAGCTCTCGAACATCACGGCTACGATATTCACCCGCTCTTCTTCGGGGATGGGCACATCCTCAAAGGCGAAGAGCTGCTCCTCGGCCACCGCCTCGTCATAGCCCTCAGGGGGCGTGGGGATGGCCAGGTATACAGAGCGCATAAAGGACCAGAAGAAGCCGTGGGAGGCCTGGTACTCGGAGTCCCTTGCACCGGAGAAGTCATCGTAGTTCAGCTGGATATTATAGAGGTTCATATCGCTGTACCAGAGCTTCCAGGACAGGAAGCTGAAGCCGATGCACAGCACAGCACCTGCCACACGCAGCCACCAGAGCTTCTTGGGCAGCTTGCCCCGGCCCAGGAAGAAGAGCACCACCGTACCGGCGATCAGCAGGAAGATGGAGAACCAGAACCAGGTGGGGATCTCCACATTCAGCTCCGTCACCACATTGGCGGCCTCGGAGAAGAGGAAGATATCCTCTGCCACAAAGGGATCGCCCCGGTAGGCCACCTTGAAGTAGTTCACATACTCCATGCCTATGGTGATGGTGCCGGTGATGAGGAAGCTGACCCAGGCACGGTTGGAGACAAAGTAGAAGAAGAACATCAGCACCGCCACCGGCAGCAGATTCAGAAAGAAAATGGTGGGATGGTGAAAGTAAGAGGTGAAGCGCCAGCGGTTAAACTCCAGGGTGCCGATCATCTGGCACAGCAGATGGATGCCCATAAGGGCAAAGAGGAAGAGGAGCACCGTGGCCACCCAGGTCATCCTGGGGGAGAGCTGCAGAAATTTTTTCTCTTTCTTCATAGGAGGAACCCGATCAGAAGGCCAGCTTCTCTGCCAGGTAGCTCTTCAGCTGGGCAATGGGGATACGCACCTGCTCCATGGTGTCACGGTCACGGACGGTGACGGCATGGTCAGCGGGGGTGTTCTCGTCGCCCACGGTCTCGAAGTCCACGGTGATGCAGAAGGGAGTGCCGATCTCGTCCTCACGGCGATAGCGCTTGCCGATGGAGCCGGCATCGTCAAAGTCTACCATGAAGTCCTTCTGGAGCTCACGGTAGATCTCCTCAGCGGCGGGAGAGAGCTTCTTGCTCAGGGGCAGCACGGCAGCCTTAAAGGGAGCCAGAGCGGGGTGCAGCCGCAGCACGGTGCGCACATCGTCATTGCCCTTCTTGTCCTGGCCCACCACTTCCTCGTCATAGGCATCCACCAGGAAGGCCAGCACGCTGCGCTCCACACCCAGAGAGGGCTCGATGACATAGGGGATGTAGTGCTCGTTCTTCTCCTGGTCGTAGTAGGTCAGGTCCTTGCCGGAGGTGTTCTGGTGCTGGCTCAGGTCATAGTCGGTACGGTCAGCCACGCCCCACAGCTCGCCCCAGCCAAAGGGGAAGAGGAACTCAAAGTCGGTGGTAGCCTTGGAGTAGAAGCAGAGCTCATCGGGATCATGGTCACGGAGACGGAGATTCTCCTCCTTGATGCCCAGGTTCAGCAGCCACTGCTTGCAGAAGCCACGCCAGTAGGCGAACCACTCCAGGTCGGTGCCGGGCTGGCAGAAGAACTCCAGCTCCATCTGCTCGAACTCGCGGGTACGGAAGGTGAAGTTGCCGGGAGTGATCTCGTTGCGGAAGGACTTGCCGATCTGGCAGACGCCGAAGGGCAGCTTGCGGCGGGTGGTGCGCTGG
>JAFQCY010000013.1 GCA_017399355.1 Oscillospiraceae bacterium | reverse complement strand
TTTTCAATGATATCCGTTCCTTGCGGAACGGGTGATATACCTTCGGTATGATATCCACCTGCGGTGGATGATATATGCTTCGCATAGGAAGGAACGGATATTATATCATGCTTGCCGAAGGCAAGTATATCATGCGGCGAAAGCCGTATATCATATTGCGTAAGCAATATATCATTTAAATTCGAATCAGATGGCGTTTCAGTAAGAAGGTTCAGATGTTTGCATTTTTCTGCTTTCAGCCGATTCCTAACTGAAGTTCGACTTTCAACCACCATTCCAACCATCGGTTGGATGTTTTTTTCTGCAATCCAACAGACAGTCGCTTGCTTTTTTACGGTTTTTTGTTTAGACTAATGCTGTAGCTACATCAATTAATTTTTGGGAGTTGTATTTATGAGTATTGGATCTGTGATTGCCTATCATCGCAAGCGGCTGGGCATGACCCAGGAGACTCTGGCCCAGCAGCTGGAGCTGAGCAACCAGGCGGTTTCCAAATGGGAGTCCGGCCAGAGCCTGCCGGATATTCTGCTGCTGCCCCGTCTGGCAGACCTTTTTGATATTTCTCTGGATGCTCTTTTTGAACGGGAGCGGAATACGTACCGTGCCTTTCCATGGGCAGATGATGACAGCCTTCATATTGTGCTCTTTCATGGTCACCGTCCCGTTGAGAACCATCCCATGGCCCAGCGCTGCACCGTCAATTTCCCCGGAGCCGCAAAAAATGTGTCCTGCAGCCTGAATCTTTGCTGTGGCGATGTCAGCGGCTCGGTCAAGGCGGATGCCTCCGTGGAGTGCGGCAACGTGGGTGGCGACCTGAATGCGGGCAGCTTTGTGGAATGCGGCGATGTCCATGGTAACCTTATGGCCGGTTCTTATGTGGAATGCGGCAACGTGGGGGGCAATGTGACTGCCGGAGCTTATGTAGAATGCGACAATATCGGCGGAAACGCTGCCGCCCCCATGTTCCTTTAATTGCCCTGGGAAGGTAATTTTTCCCGGAAACTGTCTTGTAATTTCTCTTTCCCTGTGATAAGATAGAATCGAACAGTTGTTCAAACTATGAATACGGAATCGAGGAATTACAATGACGGAACTTGAAATTATGCAGCGAGCAAAATTGTACATGGACAAGCTGTCCCAGGGGATTGACCCCATTACGGATCGGGAGATGCCTGAAGATGCTGTGCTGAACAACGTACGTTTGGCCAGATGCTTCTTTTATGTGTCTGACGTACTGGGAAAGGTAATAGCCAACGATGGCTATGTGGGGGCAAAACCTAAGGTCAAGCTGGAGCCTTTTGCTATCCATCCGGATCAGCTTGCAAAGATTCAGGTCTCTCAGAAACCGGTTCGTATTACGCAGCTGGTGGAGATGATCAGTACTGCGACAGAAAATCCCGGCATGAAAAAGCTCTCCATTACAGCGGTGACCAACTGGCTTCTGAAGAAGGGCTTCCTGGAGCTGCAGCAGACCCCGGATGGGAAGAGTCGCCGGGTTCCCTCTGCCAATGGATATGCGCTGGGCCTGTCTGTTGAGACTCGGCAAGGACAGTATGGTGAATATCAGGCTATTTTCTACAACGCCATGGCACAGCAGTTTGTGCTGGATAACCTGCCTGCCATCTTAGAGGAAAGATAAGATGATGAACGACGGTATTCATTCCCTGTTCGGACGACTGAAGCGAGCCGGCCTCTCTTTCTCGCAGGGGATGACTTCGGAAGAGTTGGATTGGGCGGAGCGTATCTTTGGCTTTAGATTCCCAGATGAAATCCGGCAATTCCTTTCGATTGCGGTGCCTTCCGATCCTGACTTCTTCTCCTACCGGGATACCTCAGAAGAGAATCGGGAGCGTTTCTGTACTATTCAGGCATCCATTGAACAGGCATTTCTCTTTGACCTTGCGGAGAACCGGGAAGATCTTTATGAGCGATTGGGGAGCAAACTGGGCTGTGATATGGACTCCGAGAACTTTGACTGTAAAGTGATGGAGTACCTAAGGCAGAGTGTAAAGCTGATCCCTTTTTATGACCACCGATGCTTCTTCGATGGAATGGATGGGATGCCGATTGTTTCCTTTTGGCAGAGCGTAGATTCGATCTTCTATGGCGGAGATCTTGTAAACTATCTGGAAGTTGAGTTCCTAAATGGACAGCGTACTTTTGAGAAGCTCGATGAGCGTATGGAGCAAACCGGAATTTGGAAATATGTGATCGATGTATAAATCTGACCGAGTAATCCGATGCCCCGCTGCAGTTTTGAACTGCAGCGGGGCATTTTCTTTTTGTGATTATTCGGCTGCCAGTTGGGCAATGGCGCAGATGGCGGTGTCGATCTCCTCTTCTGTATTATGGTAGCAGAAGCTGAAACGGACGGCGCCTTGCACTTCCGTCCCCAGGGCCATGTGCATCAGAGGGGCGCAGTGGGCGCCGGGGCGGGTGGCGATGCCGTAGTCCTCTGCCAGGGCATCGGAGACCGCGCCGGAGTCCCAGCTCCCCAGATTCAGGGAGACGATGGGGCCGTGGGGACGGCTGAAATCGCCGTAGACCCTGACTCCCGGGATCTTTTGCACGCCCTCGTAGAACCTTGCGGTCAGGGAATCCTCCTGCTGACGGATCCTTTCCAAACTGAGGTCATTCAGATAGTCTATGGCGGCGCTGAGCCCGGCAATGCCGTGGGCATTAAGGGTACCTGCCTCCAGATGCTCCGGCAACTGGGCAGGCTGTTCTCTCAGATAACTCTGTACCCCTGTGCCGCCTGTGCATAGAGGGCGCAGGTCAAGCTCCTCCCGCAGCAGCAGAGCCCCTGTGCCCTGGGGGCCCATGAGACCCTTGTGGCCGGTGACGCAGAGAATGTCGATGCCCATCTGCTCCATGTGGATGGGCAGATACCCGGCGCTCTGGGCAGCATCCACCACCAGAAGCAGCTGATGCGCCGCAGTAAAGCGGCGGATGGTTTCCAGATCCGTGATGTTGCCCGTGAGGTTGGAGATATGGGTGCAGACCACGGCTTTGGTATTGGGCTTCAGCAGCTTCGGCAGCAGCTCCAATCGCAGCGTACCCTTTTCATCTGCCGGGATCAGGTCAAGCTCCAGACCGACCTCCCTTTGCAGGCGGTACAGGGGGCGCAGCACGGAGTTATGCTCCGCTACGGTACTGATTACATGGTCGCCTGTACCCAGCAGGCCGTATAGGGCCATATTCAGGGCCTGGGTGGCATTTTGGGTGAAGACCACATGGTCAGCCCGCTTGCAGCCAAAAAAGGCTGCAAGCTTGATTCTGGCCTCATCGACCGCTCCGGCGGCGAAACGGCTGCACGGGTGGCTGCCTCTGCCGCAATTGCCCATGCTCTGCATGGCCTGCACCACCGCCTCGGCTACCCGGGGCGGCTTGACCAGGGTGGTGGCTGCATTGTCAAAATAGATCATTATATCACCAGCTCATAATATCCTTCCGTCCGTACAGCCGCTGCCTCGGCGGCGGCCCTGACGGTGGCTCCGGCTCCCACCGGGGCGCTCCAGCACATCCCGCAGCCCGCCGAGATGACCGAGGGTACGGGGATCAGCCGCCCGGCCACGCCATGGGACAAGCAGTACCGCTCCATGGCCATGGCATCGGTGGTGGTGGGGAAGGTGAGGATCGCCCGCAGCTCTCTGGGGCGCATCAGGGCTTGATCACGTGGGATGCCTTGCTCAGGATCTCCACAATGCTGTACATATTGGTCACACCGCCGACAGCCAGCTTGTCCTTCAGACCGTAGAAGTCCAGGCAGGTGCCGCAGGTGAGGATCTCCACGCCCCGGCTCTCCAGGGCCTTCAGATCCTCCAGGGACACGCTGCCCTCTGTGGGAATATGGGCACCGCCGTTATAGAAGAGCAGAGTCCTGGGCAGCTGCTCCTGCTGGGTGAGGGCAAAGAGAAAGCCCTTCATCAATATAGCGCCCAGCTCCTCGCTGCCATTGCCCATGGTTTTGGAGTCCACAGCCACCACCAGATTGCCCTCGGCCTTCGGCACACAGACCGCTTCTTCCGGGGCGGTATCTGCACCCCGGAGGGTCAGGACATAGTGGGCCTCTCCGGCAGCCTCCACCTTGCATTCCAGATTTTGCTTGGCGGCCATGCGCTTCAGATTCTCCACGGCGATCTCATTATCTACATGGACTTCCACAGCCTCGCCTTGCCTGCGCTCCTTCAGGGCCTTGTTTGCCATCACCACCGGCATGGGACAGGCCTGCCCCATTGCATCAACTTTGATCATCGGATGATCCTCCCTTCGTGATTCTTCTTTCAGTATAACACATTTCATTCGGCCTGTAAATCCTGAGCTTGGGATTTCCAGGGGCTTGCGGGACAAATTCTACTTGACTCGAATGGGATCCTGCGGTATACTGAACCTGGAAAAGGTCTGTTAGATGGCCCTTTGATTCCATAAGAAAGAGAGGTCAAGGATATGTTTTGTTATAAATGCGGCCAGCAGCTGCCCGAGGGTTCGGAGTATTGTTTCTGCTGCGGTGCGATGATTGTGTCGGAGCCTGCGCCGCAGCCCGTGGCTGAGCCGGTGACCCCCGTGCAGCCAGAGCGGCCGCCCTATGGCCAGACAGATGCAGGCCCTGTCTTTATGGAAGAGGAGCCCACGCCTCCGAAGAAATCCGGCAAGCTCCGCTGGATCCTCATCGGTGCGGCGGGATTCCTGACCCTTGCGATTTTGGTGGGCGTTTTAGCCTGGGTGCTGATCGGCGGCTCTCCCGAGGCCAAGCTTCTGAAGGCAGCCATAGGCAGCGGAGAGCAGCTGGAACTGATGCTGGCGGATAGTCCGGAGTTTTTGAAGCTGGTGGAAAATGCCACTACTCTCTCCGGGGATCGCACCATGACCACCAAGACCGTCTCGGAATATGAGATGCGTGGTTTCTATTCCCTTCGGTCCGAAATGACCTACCGGGTGGATCAGAGCCTGTCTACCAAGCAGTACCGCCTGCAGTTTGAATCGGACACTTCCATTGAGTCAGCGGAAATGCCCGAGATGAATATGGATAACCGTTCGAGCTACGAGATTTATGCCGATGAGCAGGAGCTGATCCTCTCCGCTCCCGGGATGGTTGAGGGCGCATATTCCCTGCCCATGGATCAGCTGGGCGAGAAGCTTTTGGATTCTGAGCTGGGCAAGCTGCTCCTGGAGGAGCTGGAGGCTGATGAAGAGACCCTCCGGATCATTGAGCTGCTGGATATCGACCTCTTCTTCCTCCAAGGTGCTGAGCTGAAGGAACTCTGCCCCAATGAGTATCAGCGCTTTATGGACAGCCTGACCGTGGAAGAAAGCGATACGGTGATCGTCAATGCCGAGAATGCCGACAAGGTCTATCGTATCGGCATGGATCTGGATGCCCTTGCGGATCTGATCCTGGCTTACGAGGCCTATGCCATCGATGCCGCCCTGGGCCAGGGCCTGTACCTGGAGCTGGAGGACGACCTGGAGGAGATCAATGAGGGTATTTCCCAGCTGCGGGAGTATGAGCTGGTGGCCTATGCCGGCATCCGGGATGACAATCTCGTTGCGGCCCAGCTGCAGTTCAATGGGGAGGAAGCCCATACCGCCACCTTTGTCCTCTGCGGCAGCGGTAATATTTGGGAGGAATTTGTCCTCTATGCCGATGAGGAGCCGGTTTTAGAGGGTGGCTTCCGCACCGACGAAGAAGGCTTCCGCTTCTCTGTGGAGGCCGATGGGGAAGAGTTTGCTCTGGAATGCAGAGATCGTGACCGGGAGATCGAGATGTCCTTTGGAGGCGAGGATCTGCTTACCTGGAGCTTCAGCACCGAAGAAGGCGGTTACGAAATCTCCTATGAAATGGAGATCGAGGACAGCCATACGGCATACAGTATGACCGTTGAGCCCGTCAAACCCATCGAAAAGCCCCAGGGTGCAAGAGATCTGCTCACCATGACCATGGAGGAGCTGGAGGATCTGGCAGAGGAGCTGGTGGGCCCCCTGAGCGGAGGCGGAACGGGCCTATGATCCGTCCTTTGATCAGCAGTAATATTTACTGCCCCCGGGGCAAGGTGGCCATTGTCGGCACTTGCCTGGAGCAGATGCAGCCGGAGGCCTTCCGCCGGGTAGAAGCCATGGCGGATCAGCTCTACAGCCTCTGCCTGGAGGAGACCCATATCAACATGGCCATCACGAAGATCGGCGCTGCCCTGTCTACAGGGCGGATAGAGAAGCTGATCTTCGCCACGGTGGATCGCTCGCCCCACTGCACCCAAATGCACTACATCCGCCATGAGCTGGAGCGCATGATGCCCCTGACCATCCCCATAGAGGACTATGTGGCGGTGGATGAGCGGCTGATCCTCCTGGACGAAGCCACCCTGGAGCTGTCCAAGACCCTGAGCAAGCTCCAGACTATGAAATAAGAAACAAAAAGAGCTGCCCGATTTTTGGTCGGGCAGCTCTTGCTTATGCAATTACAGTTCGCAGTTGTTGACGGTTCTGGGGAAGGGGAGAACGTCGCGGATGTTGCCCATGCCGGTCAGATACATGACGCAGCGCTCCAGGCCCAGGCCGAAGCCTGCGTGACGGGCAGAGCCGTACTTGCGCAGATCCAGGTAGAAGCCGTAATCCTCGGCATTGAGACCCAGTTCATTCATGCGCTCCAGCAGAACTTCATAGTTGTCCTCACGCTGGCTGCCGCCGATGATCTCGCCGATGCCGGGGACAAGGCAGTCCATGGCAGCTACGGTCTTTCCGTCGGGGTTCAGCTTCATGTAGAAGGCCTTGATCTCCTTGGGGTAGTCGGTGACGAAGACGGGCTTCTTAAAGACCTCCTCGGTCAGATAACGCTCGTGCTCGGTCTGCAGGTCGCTGCCCCAGTGGACGGGGTACTCAAACTGGTCATTGTGCTTCTCCAGCAGGGCGATGGCATCGGTGTAGGTCACATGGCCGAAGTCGGAGGTCATCACATGGTTCAGGCGCTCTAAGAGGCCCTTGTCCATAAACTGGTTGAAGAAGGCCATCTCTTCAGGGGCGTTCTCCAGCACATAGGCGATGATATACTTGATCATATCCTCGGCCAGGCGCATATCGTCAGTGAGGTCGGCAAAGGCGATCTCGGGCTCGACCATCCAGAACTCGGCGGCATGACGGGTGGTGTTGGAGTTTTCGGCACGGAAGGTGGGGCCGAAGGTGTAGATGTTACGGAAGGCCATGGCATAGGTCTCGCCGTTGAGCTGGCCGGAGACGGTCAGGTTGGTGGGCTTGTTGAAGAAGTCCTTGCTGAAGTCGATGCTGCCGTCCTCCTTGCGGGGCGGGTTGTTCAGATCCATGGTGGTGACCTGGAACATCTCGCCTGCGCCTTCGCAGTCAGAGCCGGTGATCAGGGGGGTGTGCACATAGACAAAGCCACGCTCCTGGAAGAACTTGTGGATGGCATAGGAGATCAGGCTTCTCACACGGAACACAGCCTGGAAGGTGTTGGTACGGGGGCGCAGATGGGTCATGGTGCGCAGGAACTCCAGGGTATGGCGCTTCTTCTGCAGGGGGTAGTCAGAGGTGGAAGCGCCCTCGATGGTGACCTCGTCGGCCTGCAGCTCAAAGGGCTGCTTGGCATCGGGAGTCTCGATGAGGGTGCCTTTGACGATGAGGGCAGCGCCAACATTGACCTTGGAGATTTCGGCGAAGTTTGCCATGGTGTCGTGGTAGACCACCTGCAGGGGGGTGAAATAGGTGCCGTCAGACAGGACGATGAAGCCGAAAGCCTTGGAGGCACGGACAGAGCGCACCCAGCCGCCAACCTCGATGGTCTTGCCGACGTAGTCCTTGGTGTTCTTAAACAGATCTCGAATTTGAATCAGTTCCATAATTATCCTCTTTCTTTATAGCAGCATCACGCCGCGATCCCGGCATGTGCGCATGGTAGTGTCGTCCCAGATGCTGGATTGTACTTCTCCGATGTGGCAGCAGCCGATGAGAAGCATACACAGCCTGGATTGTCCGATGCCGCCACCGATGGTCAGGGGCAGCTGGTCATTTAATAGTGCCTGGTGGAAGGGCAGCTCCTTCCGATTCTCGCAGCCGGAGAGCGCCAGCTGCTGCTCTAAGGCCGCTTTGTCCACACGGATGCCCATGGAGGAGATCTCAAAGGCACGGCCCAAGGTCTCGTTCCAGAAGAGAATGTCGCCGTTGAGGCTCCAGTCGTCATAGTCGGGGGCTCGGCCGTCATGGGGCTTGCCGTTTCTCAGCTTGCCGCCGATCTGCATCAGGAAGACGGCGCTGTCCTGATGCTCCCGGAGGAAGGCGGTCTCCTTGTCAGAGCCCTTCTCCAGGTCGGGATAGAGATCCGCCAGCTCCTGGGTGGTGATGAAGATCACCTGCCGGGGGATGGTGACCTTGATCTGGGGATACTCGATCTTCAGGGTCTCGCCGGTAACGTAGATGGCATTGACGATCCGCTGGACGACTTCCTTCAGGTAGTCTAAATTCCGCTGCTGGGGGGTGATGACCTTCTCCCAGTCCCACTGATCCACATACACGGAGTGGATATTATCCACCTCTTCATCCCGGCGGATGGCGTTCATATCCGTCACCAGACCTTTGCCGGGGCGGAAGCCGTAGCGGGCCAGGGCATAGCGCTTCCACTTGGCCAGGGAATGAACCACCTGGCTCTCAGCGCCCACATCGGGAACATCAAAGGAGACAGGCCGCTCATAGCCATTGAGATTGTCATTCAAACCGGAAGCCTCTTCCACGAACAGCGGCGCAGATACACGCAGCAGATTCAGGGCACGGCACAGGTTCTTCTGGAAATTGTGCTTAATGTACTCGATGGCACATTGGGTTTCATATACCGACAGGGGATTATAGTATCCTGCCGGAATGCGGCATTTACTCATCTGATGTCCTCCTTTACAAAGATTTCAATATATTATACTCTCTTTGTTACGGTATTACAAGTAAAAAATATGAAAATCCCGGAAGGATTTTACACTTTCCCTGACAAACTATAAATAATTCATCCATTGCTCTTGACAAGAGCAGAGATCGGGAGTATAATACTACCAACCTACTAAATAAGTATGTAAATGTCTGTGGTAAGAAAGGGGAATGTCCTATGATCTACACCTCCGCAGAGCAGCTCATCGGTGCTACGCCCTTGCTGGAGCTGACCCACCTGGAGAAACAACTGCATTTACAGGCGAGGCTTCTGGCCAAGCTGGAGTTTTTCAATCCCGGCGGCTCTGTGAAGGACCGGGTGGCCAGGGTCATGCTGGACGAGGCAGAGGCCGGGGGACGGCTGAAGCCCGATTCCGTGATCATCGAGCCCACCTCCGGCAATACAGGTATCGGCCTTGCCCTGGTGGCAGCCGTCCGGGGCTACCGTGTGATCATCGTCATGCCCGATAATATGAGCCTGGAGCGGCAGCTCCTGATGCGGGCCTACGGGGCTGAGCTGGTGCTGACCGAAGGGGCAAAGGGCATGAGCGGTGCCATCGCCAAGGCAGAGGAGCTGGCAAAGGAGCTTCCCAACAGCTTCATCCCCGATCAGTTTGCCAATCCCGCCAATCCCAAGGCCCATTACCATACCACCGGCCCGGAGATCTGGGCAGATACCCAGGGCGAAGTGGATATCTTCGTAGCGGGGGTGGGAACCGGCGGTACCATCACCGGCGTGGGAGAGTATCTGAAATCCCGCAAGCCCGATGTGAAGATCGTGGCCGTAGAGCCTGCCGCCTCGGCAGTCCTCTCCGGCGGAAAGGCCGGGGCCCATAAGCTTCAGGGCATCGGCGCAGGCTTTATCCCCAAGGTGCTCAATACGGAGATCTATGACGAGATCCGCCCTGTTGACCATGAAGATGCCTACGCTGCAGCCCGGCTTCTGGGCAGACACGAGGGCGTTCTCACAGGTATCTCCTCCGGAGCAGCCCTCCATGCAGCCATTGAGTTGGCAAAAGAGCCGGAAAATGCAGGCAAGACCATTGTGGCTCTGCTTCCCGATACCGGCGACCGCTATCTCTCCACACCCCTATATCGATAGAAAGGATGAGTCCTATGCAAAAGATCTATTTAGACAATGCCGCCACCACCCAAATGAGTCAGGCGGCTGTAACTGAAATGCTGCCCTACCTCCGGGAGGTCTATGGCAATCCCTCCAGCCTCCATAGCCCCGGCCAGGAGGCGGCCGAAGCCCTGCAGCGAGCCAGGGAGCGCATTGCCGCCTGCTTAGGCTGCGAGGCCAGGGAGATCTATTTCACCTCCGGCGGCAGCGAGGCAGACAATCAGGCCATTTTGTCCGTGGCGAAGCAGGGCCTGCGCCGGGGCAAGAAGCATATTATCTCCACCGCCTTTGAGCATCATGCCGTGCTGCACACCCTGAAAAAGCTGGAAGCCGAGGGCTTCGAGGTGGAGCTCCTGGACGTTCATGAGGACGGCATCGTCACCGCCGCCCAGGTCAAGGAGGCCATCCGCCCCGATACCTGCCTGGTGACGATCATGTATGCCAATAATGAGATCGGCACCGTCCAGCCCATCCGGGAGATCGGTGCGGTTTGCCGTGAGGCCGGAGTCCTGTTTCATACGGATGCGGTGCAGGCGGTGGGGCATATCCCGGTCAATGTCAAGGAGGATCATATTGATCTTCTCTCCCTCTCGGGCCATAAGTTCCACGGCCCGAAGGGTGTGGGCGCTCTCTATGCCAGACGGGGGGTACTCCTGACCAACCTCATTGAGGGCGGCGCTCAGGAGCGAGGCAAGCGGGGCGGCACCGAGAATATCCCCGGCATTATGGCCATGGCCAAAGCTCTGGAGGAGGCCTGCACCCATATGCAGGCTCACACGGAGAAACTCCGTTCTCTTCAAGACAAGCTGATCGAAGGCCTGGGGCAGATCTCCCACAGCATCCTCAATGGCCACCGCAGCCAGCGCCTGCCCGGCAATGTGAGCTTCTGCTTCGAGGGCATCGAGGGTGAGGCCATGCTGCTGCTTCTGGATGACAAGGGCATCAGCGCTTCCTCCGGCTCTGCCTGCACCTCCGGCTCTTTAGACCCCAGCCATGTGCTTTTGGCTCTGGGCAGACCCCACGAGATCGCCCACGGCTCTCTGCGCCTGAGCCTGTCTGCGGAGAATACAGAGGAGGAAATCGACTATACCATCCGGGCGGTGGAGGAAACCGTCAGCTATCTCAGAGGCATTTCCCCCGTGTGGCGGGATCTGCTGGCAGGAAAATCTGAATTTGTTATTCAATGAGGTGTAAATTATGGCTTTATACAGTGAAAAAGTAATGGATCATTTCCGTAATCCCCGTAATGTAGGTGTCATCGAGAATGCCGACGGCGTTGGCGAGGTGGGCAATGCCAAGTGCGGCGATATCATGAAGATCTACCTGAAGATCGAGAACGAGATCATTGTGGATGTGAAATTCGAGACCTTTGGCTGCGGTTCCGCCATTGCCTCCAGCTCCATGGCAACGGAGCTGATCAAGGGCAAGTCCATCCATGAGGCCATGGAACTGAGCAACAAGGCTGTGGCAGAGGCCCTGGACGGTCTGCCTGCCCACAAGATGCACTGCTCCGTTCTGGCTGAGGAGGCCATCAAGTCTGCGGTGAAGGATTATTACGACAAGAATGGCATCGCCTATGACAAGAAGCTCTTCCCCGACTGCGAAAACTGCGGTCACTGCCACGCTTAAGCCCTATGATCATCTCGACCAAGGGGCGCTATGCCATCCGGGTACTCCTTGACCTGGCGGAGCGCTGCTCCGGGGACTATATCCCCATGAGAGACATTGCCGCCCGGCAGGAGCTGTCCCTGAAATATCTGGAGCGAATCGTGCCGCTGCTGTCCAAGAGCGGCCTGGTGGAGGGAGTCCACGGTAAAGGCGGCGGCTACCGCCTGGCTATAGACCCGGGGGAGTGCAGCCTTTGGCAGGTGCTGATCCTCACCGAGGGGGATCTGGCCCCCGTCAGCTGCCTGGAGTGCGGCGCAAAGCCCTGCGAGCGCTCTGCCGCCTGCAAGACCCTCCCTGTCTGGAAGGAGCTGGATCGCAGGATCCGGGACTACCTCCAATCCGTCACCCTAAGGGATCTTTTGGAAACCAACCCCGCAGACCATTATGTGATCTGAGCGTACCGCCATATAGCAAAAAAGCAGCTGCACCACCGTCAAATAGATGCTTATCGGTGAGACTAAGGACTAATAACTAAGGACTAATAGCTGAGGTATCGGCTCCAACCATGAGATTTGAAATAAAGTCAAATAGATGTTATTCGAACTGGTGGAGGCACCAAAGACCCCCTTGTCAAAGGGGGTCGGATCGCCTTTCAGGCGATCCGGGGGGATTCGTGCAGGCAGTACGAATTCGCCGAAAACCTTGCAA
>JAFQCY010000104.1 GCA_017399355.1 Oscillospiraceae bacterium | reverse complement strand
TTGCGGCGTGCGGAATCCCTCCGAGTCGCCTTTTCAAGGCGACCCACCTCCCTTTAACAAGGGAGGCTTTAGGCGAAGCCGACAGTTCGAGAAACATCTATTTGACTTAGTGCTTCATTATGAAGTTAACGGATTGCTTTTTTTTACAAAATATGGTATTATTTTCAGTTAGAAAACTAATCTAAACGGAGAGAACTTATGGAACGCAGTTTACGCAAAAAATATTTCGGAAATGCTGCATTTTACCGTATGGCTCTGGCGGTTGCCATTCCCATTATGATCCAGAACGGCATCACCCAGTTTGTGGGTCTGCTGGATAATATCATGGTGGGCAGAGTGGGTACGGAGGAGATGACCGGCGTTTCCATCAGCAATACGCTGATCTTTGTCTTTAATCTGGCTATCTTTGGAGCAGTATCCGGTGCAGGCATTTTCGGTGCCCAGTTTTTTGGCAGCGGAGATCATCAGGGTGTCCGCTATGCCTTCCGCTTTAAGCTGCTGATCTGCATCCTGATCACGGCTCTGGGTATCGGCATTTTCCTCCTCTTTGGCGACAGCCTGATCATGCTCTACCTCAAAGGCGAGGGGACACCGCAGCAGATCCAAGCCAGCCTGGGCTTTGCCAGGGAGTACCTGCACATTATGCTCATCGGCCTGGTGCCCTTCTTCCTGACCCAGTGCTATTCCGGTACCCTCCGGGAGTGCGGCCAGACGGTGGTCCCCATGGTGGCGGGCATCGTGTCGGTGCTGATAAACCTCTGCCTGAATGCACTTTTGATTTTCGGCTACCTGGGCCTGCCCCGTCTGGGCTCCGCCGGTGCAGCCATTGCTACGGTGGCCGCCCGTTTTGTTGAGGCCGGGATCGTCATTTTCTGGACGCACACCCACAAGGATCGTCAGCCCTTTATCCGTGGTGCTTACCGGTCTCTGCATATTCCCCGTAAGCTTCTGGCTGCCATTACCAAAAAGTCCCTGCCCCTTCTGGTCAATGAGGCGCTGTGGGCAGGCGGTATGGCTCTGCTGAGCCAGTGCTACTCCCTCCATGGCTACGATGTGGTCTCTGCCAATAATATCTGCAGCACCATCTCCAATGTATTCAACGTAGCTTTCCTTGCCATGGGTAATGCCATCGGCATCATTGTCGGCCAGCTTCTGGGCGCCAATAAGCTGGAGGAGGCAAAGGATACCGACCGCAAGCTCATCACTTTCTCTGTGCTGATTTGCTTTGTGATCGGCGGCGCTATGGCCCTGACCTGCAACCTCTTCCCCCGGATCTATAATACCACGCCCCAGATCCGCACATTGGCCTCCCGGCTGATTTTGGTAATGGCGCTGTGTATGCCCATCAATTCCCTGGCCAATGCCTGCTATTTCACCCTCCGCTCCGGCGGCAAGACCCTGATCACCTTTATCTTCGACAGCTTCTATGTCTGCCTGGTCACAGTGCCTTTGGCCTTCTGCCTGAGCCGCTTTACGGAGATCTCCATTGTCCCTCTCTTCCTTCTTTGCCAGCTGGTGGATATCGGCAAGTGCGTCGTTGGCCTGACCATGATCCACAAGGGAGTATGGATCCAGAATATTGTAAAGGAACAGTAATATGAACAGCCAATACTATCGTGACCGTGGCCTGCTGCGGATCTTCCTGGGCTATTTTAAGCCCCATAAAAAGCTCTTTGCCCTGGATATGCTCTGTGCCCTCTTTGTGGCACTGGTGGATCTGGCCTTCCCGCTGGTGTCCCGCTCTTCCATGAATTACCTGCTGCCCCGGGGCGAGTTCGCCGCATTCTTTGCGGTGATGGCGGTGATGGCAGTTGCCTATCTGATCCGTGCTCTGCTGTACTATGTGATCTGCTACTGGGGCCATACCTTCGGCATCCGGGTGGAGGCGGATATCCGCCGGGATCTGTTTCAGCATATGCAGTCCCTGGGCTATGATTTCTATGACCACAACCGCACCGGCCAGCTCATGAGCCGCCTGACCACGGACCTCTTTGAGATCACGGAGCTGGCCCACCATGGCCCCGAGGATCTGATCATCTCTGTGCTGACCATCATCGGTGCCTTGGTCGTCATGTTCTCCATCGAGTGGCGCTTGGCGCTGGTGGTCTGCATCATTTTGCCCATTTTGCTGACGGTGGTCATTCTCCGCCGCAGAAAAATGAGCGCTGTGTCCAAGAATGTAAAAAAGCGCACCGCTGCCATCAATGCGGAGATCGAGTCCTCCCTCTCCGGCATCCGCACCGCCAAGGCTTTTGCCAATGAGGCGGTGGAGTTCGGCAAGTTTACCGAGGCCAATGAGCGCTTTAAGGTCTCCAAACGGGAGTTCCACCGGGAGATGGGCATTTTCTCCGGCTCTCTGGAGTTCTTTATGTCTATTCTGTCTGTGGCCGTGGTGGCCGTGGGCGGTGCCCTGACCATGAAGGGCAATATCGAGATGGTGGATCTTCTCACCTTCAGCCTCTATATCTCCACCTTTACCAGCCCGGTCAGGAAGCTGGTGAGCTTCTCCGAGATGTTTGCCAATGGCTTCGCCGGTCTGGGCCGCTTTGCCGAGCTGATGCGTATGGAGCCTGCGCTGCAGGATGCCCCCGATGCTGCGGAGCTGGAGCAGGTCAAGGGCGAGATCGAGGTCAAGAACGTCCGCTTCTCCTATGAGGAGAATGAGGAGGTGCTGGAGGATATCTCCCTGCAGGTCAAGGCAGGGGAGACCGTGGCTGTGGTTGGCCCCTCCGGCGGCGGCAAGAGTACCCTCTGCCGTCTGATCCCCCGCTTCTACGATGTGGACGAGGGCAGCATCTCCATCGACTCCCTGGATATCCGCAAGGTCACCCAGAGCTCTCTGCATAAGAACATCGGTGTGGTGCAGCAGGAGGTTTTCCTCTTTGCCGATACCATCGGCAATAACATCCGCTACGGAAAGCCCGATGCCACCATGGAGGAGATCGTCGAGGCAGCCAAACGGGCGGAGATCTACGAGGATATCCTCCAGATGCCCGATGGTTTTGACACCTATGTGGGTGAGCGTGGTACCCTCCTCTCCGGCGGCCAGAAGCAGCGTGTATCCATCGCCCGGATCTTCCTGAAGAATCCGCCCATTCTGATTCTGGATGAGGCCACCAGCGCCCTGGACTCCGTCACCGAGGCAAAGATCCAGTCTGCCTTGGATGCCCTGGCTGTAGGCCGTACCACCCTGATCATCGCCCACCGCCTGTCCACCATCCGCAGCGCCTCCCGCATCATCGTAGTGGCGGATGGGAGGATCTGCGAAGAGGGCAGCCATGAGGCACTTCTGGAGCAGAATGGACTCTATGCCAAGCTCTATCATACCCAAAACATCGGCCAGACTATGAAATAATGTCAAATTAACAAAAAAAGTAAAGGATTTTTGGCCAAAAACAACGATAACCAGAATATTTACTTGCTTTTTAGATAAAAATGTGGTAACATAAACAAACTGTGCGCTCATAAGAACAGTCTGTGGAGCGCAACATAGGATGAAAGAAATAGGAAAGGATGATCCCCCATGAGCAAGGTATTGCTGCCGGAGGCTGCCATCAAACATTTTAAGACCGAAGGAACCCCCATTTCCTGCGAGGAGTTCGGCTCCGGTCATATCAACAGCACCTATCAGGTTCTCACCGACCTGGGCCATACTTATATTTTACAGCGCATCAACCAGTACGTTTTCAACGATCCCAAGGCGGTTATGGAGAATGTCGGCGCTGTTTGCGAATACCTCAGAGAGCGTGTCAGCGATCCCAGCGAGACCCTCCACTTCCTCCAGAGCGATGTAGACACCTATTACCACATCGATGAGAACGGCGAGTTCTGGCGCTGCTATGAGTTTGCCGACGGCCTGTGCCTGGAGTCTCCGGAATCCGATGCGGATTTCTATGAGAGCGCCATTGCTTTCGGCCGCTTCCAGGAATTGCTGAAGGATTTTCCTGCCCATACCCTGCATGAAACCATTCCTCTGTTCCATAATACCATTAACCGCTATCGCCTCTTCAAGGAGGCTCTGGCTGCCAATAAGTCCGGCAGAGCTCACCTGGTGCAGGCTGAGATCGACTTCATTATGGCCAGAGAGCAGGAAGCCGGTACCATCTGCCGCCTGCTGGAGAGCGGCGAGCTGCCCCTCCGCGTGACCCATAATGACACCAAGCTCAACAACGTCCTTCTGAATAAATACAGCCGCAAGGCCATGTGCGTTCTGGATCTGGATACGGTTATGCCCGGCTCCTCTCTCTATGACTATGGCGATTCCATCCGCTTTGGTGCCGCCACCGCCGCTGAGGACGAGAAGGATCTGAGCAAGATGACCATGGATCTGAACCTCTTCCGTGTCTACACCGCCGGTTATCTGAAGGCCTGCCCCGGCCTCACCGCCAAGGAGCGTGAGCTGCTGCCTCTGGGTGCCAAGATCATCACCCTGGAGCTGGCCGTCCGCTTCCTCACGGACTATCTGGATGGCGACCTCTATTTCAAGACCGCCTACAGCGAGCATAATCTGGTTCGTGCCCGTACCCAGCTGAAGCTGGTTTGGGACATGGAGAACAAGTGGGAAGAGATGCAGCGCATCATTGCAGAAGAAACCGCCAAGGTATAAGGAGCGATTATGAATTATTTAGGTATTGCGTATTCCGTTAAGAACCTGCCCCTGCTGGATGACAAGTTTATCCCCTTCGGCCTCTGGATCGATGCCTATGAGAAGGGAGCAGAAAAGCCTCTGGTCATCGCCATCGAGCGGGACAAGGGCAAGATCTCTGTCCACCACACCAAGATCCACGGCACTGCCGAGCTGGCCGAGGCCGACTATCGCTATGTGGAGCGCTATGTGAAGTTCCTGCTGTGGTCCATCGGCGGCTTCCGCATCTATATCTGCGGCGACAGCGCTCTGGCCCAGCGCCTGCAGAAGGCCTACACTCTGGAAGGCGAGCGCAAGTTCGATGTCCAGTTTATGCAGGATGTCTACGAAGTCCCCTTCGAGGTCATCGACTGCGCTTTGGAGGATTGCCCCAAGCAGAATGAGTCCTCCGTCTCCATCGGCGGCCATATGGAAGGCTGCCGCATCGGCTTTGATGCCGGCGGCTCCGACCGCAAGGTCTCTGCAGTCATCGATGGCAAGACCGTCTACTCCGAAGAGGTGGTCTGGCATCCCAAGACCGAGTCCGATCCCCAGTACCATTTCAACGGCATTGTAGAGGCCTTCAAGACCGCCGCTTCCAAGATGCCCCGTGTAGACGGCATCGGTGTCTCCTCTGCCGGTGTGTTTATCGGCAACAGCCCCATGGTCTCCTCCCTGTTCATCAAGGTGCCCAGAGAGAAGCGTGATCTGGTTAAGACCATCTATGACCGTGCTGCGCTGGAGCTGGGCGATGTGCCCATCGTAGTTGCCAATGACGGCGACGTCACCGCTCTGGCCGGTGCCATGGGCCTGGAGTGCGGCTCTGTTATGGGCATGGCCATGGGTACCTCCGAGGCTGTAGGCTATGTGGATGCCGATGGCAATGTGCTGGGTTGGCTCAACGAGCTGGCCTTTGCCCCCGTGGATCTGTACGAGGATGCCATGGCAGACGAATGGTCCACCGATCTGGGCGTGGGCTGCAAGTATTTCTCTCAGGATGCGGTCATCAAGCTGGCTCCCGTTGCCGGGATCGAGCTGGCCGACAGCCTGACCCCCGCCGAGAAGCTGAAGGAAGTGCAGAACCTGGTGCAGAAGGGCGATGAGCGTGCCCAGAAGATCTTCGCCTCCATCGGCGCTTACCTGGCCCATACCATGAAGCTCTATTGCCGCTTCTACGATGTCCACCACATGATCGTTCTGGGCCGTGTGATGTCCGGCATCGGCGGCAGCATCATTCTGGATACCTGCCTGAAGATCATGGCAGAGGAGTATCCCGAGCTTGCCAAGAAGGTTCGTGTCATGCTGCCCGATGAGAAGACCCGCCGTGTCGGTCAGTCTGTGGCCGCAGCCAGCCTGCCCGAGGCCAAGAAGTAAGAAAAATGGATCGGGGCGACCGCTTTGGCCGCCCCTTTTTTCTAAGGAGGATAAACTATGAATTATAAGAATGCGAATATCTATACCAGACGTTTTTGCTTTGAAAAGGGCGCTTTTTCCGTAGAAAACGGCAGATTTGTCAATGTTCTGGGCGCAGAAGCCGAGGATGCCATTGATCTGCAGGGCGCTTATGTGATCCCCGGTCTCATCGATGTCCACACCCACGGCAACTCCGGTGCCGACTTCTCCGATGGCGAGAGAGAAGGCGTGGAGAAGATGGCGAAGTATTTTGCCGCCAACGGCATCACCTCCTTCGCCCCCGCCTCCATGACCCTGCCCTATGAGACCCTGGCCAAGGCCTTTGCCTCTGCCCGTGCCTTTGTAGACAGCCGCCCCGACGATGCCGCTGCCCTCCGTGGCATCCAGATGGAAGGCCCCTTCTTCAACGAGAAGAAAAAGGGCGCTCAGAACGGCGCTTACCTTCAGAACCCCGATTTTGAGGCATTCCGGAAGCTGCAGCAGGATTGCGGCAATCTGGTGAAGATCGTGGATATCGCCCCCGAGCTTCCCGGCAGCGCCGAGTTCATCCGTCAGGCCAAGGAGCTTTGCACCGTGTCCATCGCCCACTCAGATGCCACCTATGAAGAGGCCCGTGCCGGTATTGAGGCCGGTGTGTCCCACCTGACCCACCTCTATAATGCCATGCCTGCCATCCACCATCGCAAGCCCGGCACCATCGCCGCCGCTGCCGAGGCCGAGCAGGTCAGCGCCGAGATCATCTCCGATGGCCAGCACGTCCACCCCGGTGCCGTCCGTCTGGCTTTCCGTATCTTCGGCGCAGAGCGCATGGTGCTCATCTCCGATAGCCTCCGCTGCTGCGGTATGCCGGATGGCGAGTACGAGCTGGGCGGTCAGCAGGTCTTCCTGAAGGGCGGCATCGCCCGTCTGGCTGACGGTACCATTGCCGGTTCCGCCACCAACCTCTACGACTGCATGAAGCTGGCCGTCTCCTTCGGGATCCCCAGAGAGGATGCCATCCGTGCCGCCACCTACAACCCCGCCCGTCAGATCGGCGCCCTGAACGAGGTAGGCTCCATCGAAAACGGCAAGGTGGCCGACTTCGTCCTCTGCGACAGCGAACTGAACCGCAAAGCCGTCTACCTGGCCGGCAAGGAGCTGTAATTCGGATAAGATAAATGGATATTTATCTTGGAACTAATAACTAACGACTAATGATGAATAACCGAGGTATCGGCTTCGCCGTTGAATTAAAATCCGTACCGAAGGCACCTTGGTTTTTGCTCTTAGCTCTTAGTTATTCGTTTGCACTAAATGTTGCGGTAAATATCTGTTTTCAACATAACTTAGAACAACCGCCCTGAGGGCCAGTCTTTGCGGCCATAGGGTGGTTGTTTTGCGCACCAATTAATCCGCAGATATGCTTGTTTTTTAAAAATGTTAAATAACTTGATCTTTGTCGAATTTAGGAAAATTTATTATGAAGCATATGATTACTTTGTCTTGATTTTTGAACTTAAGTGATATAGAATAAAATATAATATTACTTAGGAAGGGCGGAAAACGATGAACTATTGTAGTCGGTGTGGGAAGAAACTGAGTATTAATGATAAATTCTGCAGTTCATGTGGAATCCCATTAGGCAATGTTATGATGACTCAACCAGCCGTTCGCTATAACAATCGTATAGTAAATTATAGACTGATTCCTACGGTACTTCAGAATACAGATCAAACTTCGGATGATAAATCTAAAAGCGGCAGTGAAGATCGAGAAAATATCGCTACTCAAGATGATGTAAAATCTACTGAAAAGAAGAGTTTCCCACAACGGACAATTGAAAATGCGGTTAGTTTTACGGCCAATAGAATTGGTGGGATTACGAATTCTATGGCAAATGTGTTTGAAAAAGTTACCGATAACTCAAGTATAGGAGCAACAGCATCCGAACATAAGAAGGAGAAATTAGCATCACCTACCCGTGCTGAGCTTTCTAACGAAGATGTAAGAAGTAACGAGAACAAACAAAGAGCAATTTCTTCGAAGCAAGAAACATCAAATACTGGTGACGATGATTCAGAAAAGAGAGACTACTTGCGAAAAATCGACAGGATTAATAAGCGGAGAGAAAGACGGAAAGTGTTACAAGTGTTCTGTGGTGTATCCGCTTTTTTGCAGTTTATCCTTACGGTAGCGGCTGTTGTTTACCTCACAGGGACTAAAATTTCTCCAATGGAATCCGGTACTGCGTTCTACTCTTCTGCTGCTATTGCTGGATTTTTTACTCTTATCATTTGCGTTTTGGGATTAGTGATTTATGGTTTGTACAAAGTGGAAGCATTATTTGCACTATGGCTAATCATTCCTGTTAGTCTGATAGTTCCTTTTGCTCTGACTATGTCTCATGGCGAACTGATGATTCGCAATGTTCTGGGGGCAGAATGGATGGGTTCTGTTGGAAAACTGATTTTTATGATAATTGGAATTTTGAACTGTATCCTACCTATTGTCATTCTCGTACGTGGAGAAACTATTGAAGATAAAGAGATTGCAATGAAGCGAAAAATCGTTGAAGAGTATAATAGAAAAAAGTCTCAGAGCCGGTGAGAGAGGTATACATTTGAAAGGGAAATTAGCTGGAGAGGATGTACACCAGTAGTTGAGCAGCTCAAAAAAAGAATGAATTATTGAAAATACACAGAAAAAGACTGATGACTACATTTTTGCGAAGTCATCAGTCTTTTGGTATTCAGGAGGGATGTTCACCCAACAAAATAGAAGGGGTTTGCCACGTCCTCGCCCCAGAGGGCTTTGGCGGTGCGCCACATGGCTTTGGCATGGATGCGGTCGTGCCAGAGGAAGCGGCGCAGGGCTTTTCGCATGGTCCATTCTTCGCCATCGTCGGCGGTGTAGACCTTGCCGCTGAGGAAGTCGGGCAGATCCTCCAGTTCGCTCAGCACCTGCATTCGGTTGGCATAGATATCGGGCATATTCTCCAGCTCGATGCCGAAGGCGGCAGCGTAGTAGGCGGTCACCCGATTGGTATGCTCGTACATCTCCCGGGGAGTGCGGGGAACGGGGCCATAGAAGCTCTGCCGGTGAGGTCTGCCGGAGATATCGGGGTTGGGAATGCTGTCATAGAGCTTGCGGAAGTCCCGTGCAGAGCGCAGCACCAGCAGCTTCAGCCGCTCGTACTCTGCCTGGGTCAGGGGCTCCTGCTCCGATTCAAACAGCACATCGGAATCCGCATCACAGATCTGAAGCTCGGAAACTTTTCTCTGAACGATCTCGATCTGGGCGCTCTCCTTATAAGCGTCGGCCTGACCGCACCAGCGCAGGTAGCTGCGCAGCTCACCGGGGAACTTGGCCAGGGCCTCCCGCTCCGAAGCGCCCCGGACAAAGGCACCGGGATAATTGGCGGCATAGATCAGCCAGCCCAGGTCGTTGTACTCACAAACAGCTTTGATGGTCATGATTCTTCCTCCTTAAAGGGCGCAGTCAGCACTGCGTCCACAGGGATGTCGTGTTCCTCTGTGGGAAGGGCATCCAAAAGCTGAAACTCATAGCATAGTGCGATGGTAGGGTGGGGCTCGGCGGCGAGGAAACGGTCATAGAAGCCGCCTCCATAGCCCATGCGCCGTCCGGAGGGATCAAAGGCCAAGCCGGGCATTAAGACCAAAGCCTCGGGGTCATGGGCAATTTCACCTGCGGTGGGTTCGGGGATCCCTTTGTAGCCGGTCTCGATCACGCTGCTTTCATCGATCCAGAGAAAGCGCATCTCCTCCCCAAAAACCTTGGGGACGGCAACCCGTTTCCCATCCTGCAGAGCGGCGGAAATCAGTGCCTCTGTCCGAACCTCCTGGTTATAGCTCAGATAAGCGTAGATGCTTTTTGCCTGAGTATAAAGGGGATGGGCGAGAAACTGCCGGGTCAGATTCCGGGAGGCATAGCGGATCTGCTCCTCTGTCAGCTCACGCTTTAATGCCGAGATCTGCCGGCGCAATGCCTTCTTGTCCACACTCCTCACCTCTCCTTTTTATTTTAGTACGTTCATTTCCCCCTGTCAATAAAAAAGATAGCTAAGAAGCAAATAATCCAAAACCGGAAAACCCGTCAAACAGAAATTTGCCGAACAGTTTGCCTGTACCAAAGACCCCCTTGTTAAAGGGGGGCGGATCGC
>JAFQCY010000103.1 GCA_017399355.1 Oscillospiraceae bacterium | reverse complement strand
CGGTGGACATTGGCTTTCACCAAAACCGTATGAAATATGCCGCTCCTGCGGCAAAAAGTATAGGAGGAAACACTATGGAAACCTACGGTCTCGAAAAGTACGGCATCCTGGCTCCCAAGGCTGTTTACCGCAACCTGACCCCCGCCCAGCTGACCGAAGCTGCGCTGCGTCGTGGCGAGGGCAAGCTGTCCAACACCGGCGCTCTGGTGGTCACCACCGGTAAGTACACCGGTCGTTCGCCTAACGACAAGTTCATCGTTGATACCCCCGCTGTCCATGACGACATCGCCTGGGGCAAGGTGAACCGTCCCATCTCCAAGGAGAAGTTCGACGCCATCATGGGCAAGCTCTGCGCCTATCTGCAGGGCCGTGAGGTGTTCATTTTTGACGGCTTCGCAGGTGCTGACAAGGCTCATACCAAGAAGTTCCGCATCGTCAACGAGCTGGCTTCTCAGAACCTTTTCATCCACCAGCTGCTGATCCGTCCCACCGCTGAGGAACTGGAAGCTTACGGCGATGCCGACTATACCGTCCTCTGCGCTCCCGGCTTCAAGTGCATCCCTGAGGTTGACGGTGTCAACTCCGAGGCTGCGATCATGATCGACTACGAGGCTCATATCATCGTTATCTGCGGCTCTCAGTACGCAGGCGAGATCAAGAAGTCCGTGTTCTCCACCATGAACTATGTTCTGACCAAGGAGAACATCCTGCCCATGCACTGCTCTGCCAACATGGATCCCGAGACCCATGAGACTGCCGTGTTCTTCGGCCTCTCCGGCACCGGCAAGACCACCCTGTCCGCTGACCCCAAGCGTAAGCTCATCGGCGACGACGAGCACGGCTGGGCTGATGACGGCATCTTCAACCTGGAAGGCGGCTGCTACGCCAAGTGCATCAACCTGAAGGCTGAGAACGAGCCCGAGATCTGGGGCGCGATCCGCTTCGGCTCTCTGGTCGAGAACGTTGTCATGGACGATGAGACCCGTGAGTTTGACTTCGACGACGGCTCCCTCACCGAGAATACCCGTGTGGGCTACCCCGTTGAGTACATCTCCAACTCCGCGATCCCCGGCGTTGGCGGCATTCCCAAGGTCGTCATCTTCCTGACCGCCGATGCTTTCGGCGTTCTGCCTCCCATCAGCCGTCTGTCTGAGGACGCTGCCATGTACCACTTCGTCACCGGCTTCACCTCCAAGCTGGCCGGCACCGAGCGTGGCATCACCGAGCCTCAGCCCACCTTCTCCACCCTCTTCGGCGAGCCCTTCATGCCCATGGATCCCTCTGTCTATGCAGAGATGCTGGGCAAGCGCATCCGTGAGTCCGGCGCCAAGGTCTACCTGGTCAATACCGGCTGGGCAGGCGGCTCCGCTGCCGACGGCGCAAAGCGCATGAAGCTGGCCTACACCCGTGCCATGGTCTCCGCTGCTCTCAACGGCGACTTCGACAACGTGGAGTTCAAGCATCACGATGTGTTCAACGTGGACTTCCCCACCTCCTGCCCCGGTGTTCCCGCTGAGATGCTGGATGCCCGTGGTCTGTGGGCCGACAAGGAAGCCTACGACAAGCAGGCCAACAAGCTGGCCACCATGTTCTCCGAGAACTTCGCCAAGAAGTATCCCAATATGCCCGCTCACATCGTAGAGGCAGGCCCCAAGGCCAAGTAATTACCTCAAACACAATCAAAACCGCCGATGGAGTTTTCCATCGGCGGTTTTTACTGCGAAGTGATCGTCTCCGAAATGATGGGCAGCGCCTACCTGGGTTATGCCTTTTCACAGCGGACAAGGAAACAGCTCCCGTCTGCAAGGGTAATCTGAAAAGATCCTTCTTTGTCGTTGGCATCTATTTTACTGATATCCAAGTCGTTGCTTTCGTTAATCAGGTCGAAAAGAATATCCTTAATGTAATCTATATCCATTTCTCCAACCTCCTTTCCTGTCTATCATACCATAAATTTTGCAATTAGTACAGCAAAATGTACTAATCAAATTGAATTGGTAGATATACTAAGCAAAGAAATTGGAGAGGAGGATGCGCATATGCGACTGAACGAGGCACTTAGTCTGCGCTTGCGTCAACTGCTGGACAAAGCGGATATGACCCAGTATCAGCTTTATATGAAAAGCGGTGTACCAAAGTCGACGATCAGTAATTTGATCCGCTGCACCTATACCGCTGTAAATCTGCGTATCCTCCATGAACTGTGTCAGGGAATGGGGATCAGCCTGGCAGAATTTTTTGCCTCTCCATTATTTGAGGAAGATAATCTGGAACCATAAAAAAGCGCTGCCTCTTTTTTCGGGAGGCAGCGCTTTGTGCAGTTATTTTTTGCGTTTTTTCCCGATCTTGAACATGAACAGCAGCAGAACGGCCAGGTAGACCGCTGCGATGCCGATGGTGATGATGGGGGCGAAGGGGATAGACTCCGAGGCGGCGAAGCTGACCAAAAGCAGCATGGGCGCGCCGAAAATAATGCCGAAGGAGCTGCCGGTGATCAGGTTGTTGGAGGCAGGGGTCTTCAGCTCCGGGTCGATCTCACGCAGCAGCAGTACGCCGGAGGACAAAGTGCCCGTCAGCATACCGAACATGGAGAAGAAGCCCTCGTAAACATAGCCGGGATAGAGCTTCTTGCAGACCTGCCACAGGAAGACATAGGTGGCAATGGCACCTGCCACACTCATGAGGAGGAAGGGGATCCAGTTGCCGCTGAGCTCTTCGATGTTGATGCTGGCAATGCCTGCCACGATCATCAGGTCAAAGGCCAGGCCGGAGATGCGGCTCAGGAGATAGTCGTTCTGGTACTGGTGGGTCATCCACTTCTTTTTGCGGAAGAACTTGAACAGGCCGCGGCAGGCCATGGCAACCACAGAGCCTACGATGAAGTTAAAGCCCCACAGCAGACTGCTGACGGTCTTGGCCAGGCCGGGGGCTACGGCCTCCAGCAGGGCAACAACGCCCCAGATCAGCAGATAGGTGATGAAGTATAGGATGGCAACCAGACCTACCTGGATGCTCAGGCGGTCGATGGAGTCGGAGATGGGGGCCTCGTCATGGGCCTGGAAGAAGTCCACGGTCACAGAGCCGCTGACCTCCTCCTTATCCTTATAGCGGCGGAGCTTGCCCTTCTTGCTGAGGATGGTCATGGCGATGACACCGATGACACAGGCCACCAAATAGCCTGAGGCAGCCAGAGACAGACCGAAGCTCTGCCCGCCTGCCATGCCCAGGGCCTCATACTGCGTGCCCACGTTGTTGGCCTGGCCGGGGCCCTGGCCGTAAGCCATAGGCAGCAGGATGCCGCTGGCCTGGAAGAAGTCGGGCTTAATGGTGTAGGCCACGCCGATGGAGATCGCCAGACCCACCAGCGCCTGTACCAGATAGGTGCTGACGATCAGAGCGCCGGACTGGCTGCCTACCACGGCGCCGGATTCGCTCTTCTTCTCCGGGATGCGGAGGCTCAGGGCGATAAAGCCAAAGGCCAGGGCATGGTAGGTGAGCTTCTCCATAAAGGCGGCGTCAACCTTCAAAATGCCGGTGCTGCGGAGGATCAGCAGGACAAAGCCGGCCAGAACCGCCGTAGGCATCAGGCTGTTGCGGACGAATTTGACCTTGCGCTTCAGCACATTGGCCAGAAGCAGCAGGGCGGCGATGATACCGATCTGGATAATGGGGTTCCACAGACCGGAATTGGAGGCGGAAAAATCACTGATTCCCATTAGTTCACGCTCTTTTCTGCAGGAATTTTTTTGCATTCCTCGTAGAAATGCAGGAATTTCAGGGTGTTGCTCTCAGCGGGGATCAGCAGCTCATAATAGACCTTGCCTGCGGTAAAGACCAGGGCATGGCGGCCGTGCATGGCCATTTCGGAGATGATTTCCAGCGCAATTCGGGTCTCGCCCCAGGAGATGGCCTCCCGATCCATGGACAATTCGCCGCCGGGCAGCTCCGTCTCTATGTGGTTTTCCACCGTGCGGACGGTCACAGAGGGGGCGGTGATGGGGGTATTCTTCTCTGCCAACAGGGCCATCTGCTGCCGCTGCCAGCGAGCGGCCTCGGTCATGGTGTCGTAGTCCAGGCCGTGGAGCATACCGTATTGGTCATAGGTAAAGCTGCCGCCGCAGGCGCTGCAGGTGACGGTGTCCTTTTGAGAGGAGAGGGTCTCCATCTTGCCGCAGAGGGGGCAGAAATACAGCAGATTTTCCATCCTTACCGCAAGCTGCTTGCCCTTATAGGCCTTGGGATCGGCTTTCTGTCGGGCATAGGCATCCTCGTGAAGATCCCGGCAGATGGACTCGTTGACCTCCTGGGCGCTCATGGCGGCCAGCTGCTCCTTGGTGTAGATATTCACCACGCTGCCGTGGAAGGGGCCCCGGCGGGTACCGCCCTCGGCCCAGTTGGGGCTGACAAAGTAGCCTCCCGTGAGCCTGTAGGTCACCAGACCGCAGCCTGCCTTTTTGGCCATCTTGCCCGTAGAGGGGAGGATGGGGTTGGTCAGGCCGTCCCAGCTGCGGGTGCCCTCGGCAAAGATGCATACATTCTCACCGCTGCGGGTCTTGCGCAGCACCTCCAGCACCGTCTGGGAGGCCACAGAGCCTTTGTAGCGCATGATGGGCGCAAAGAAAAAGCGGAGCAGCTTATAGAAAAATTTCCAGCGGGAGATATGCTCGCTGCCCACGAAAAACATCTGGCGCTTAAAGCTGAGACCTACCAGAATGGGGTCAAAATCTGTCACATGATTGGATAGCACCAGATAATTCTCCGGCAGGTTCTTGGGGACATCATAGGTATAGCCAAACTTCAGCTTGGCCAGGGGCCAGGCGATGCAGGGCCGGATGATTTTCCAAAAAATCTTATGCTTACGGCTCACAGTCCTTCTCTCACTTTCCGAACAATACAGAGCTATTATATCAAATCTCTCCTGCTGCCGTCAAAGGTTTTTTGCGGTTTTTGATGAATGTTTGCCAAAAACAAAGGTGTTAGCCGAACTTTTACGGCGGTGCAGTCCAATTGCCCGGAAAACTGCCTCTTGACCGCCCCGGGATCTTTCGGTATAATCGTTGCAGACCGCCCTGCGGGGCGTATCAGGAGGTATGGTATGCTTTGCTTTGACTCTCATGCTCATCTGGATGACCGCCGTTTTGACGAAGATCGGGAGCGGATTTTTGCCACCCTGCGGGAGCAGGGGGTGGGCTGGGTGATGAATGTGGGCTGCGATCTGGCGTCCTCCCGGCGGAGCATCGCCCTGGCAGAGCAGTACCCCTTTGTCTGGGCCAGCGTGGGCAGCCATCCCGATGATGCCGACCGGGTCAATGGCAAGCTGCTGGATACCTACCGCAGCCTTGCTTCCCACGAGAAGGTCATGGCCATCGGCGAGATCGGCCTGGACTACTACTATGAGGATGTACCCCGTGCCCGGCAGATCATCGCCTTTGAGGAGCAGGTCGAGCTGGCAGAAGCGTTGAAGCTGCCGGTGATCGTCCATATGCGGGAGGCCTGGCAGGATGCTATGGAGATCGTCCGCCGCCACCCGGATCTGAGGGGTGTGTTCCACTGCTTCTCCGGCTCCAGGGAGTGTGCCCTCTGGCTGGCAGAGCGGGGCTGGTATGTGGGCTTTACGGGGGTCGTCACCTTTAAAAATGCCCGCAAAGCCGTGGAATGCGTGGAGGCCCTGCCCTTAGAGCGGATCCTCATCGAGACCGACTGCCCCTATATGGCGCCGGAGCCCCACAGAGGCCGCCGCAACGACAGCCGCTATGTCCCCCTGGTGGCCGGGAAGATCGCAGAGATCAAGAAGCTCTCTTTGGAGGAGGTGGCCGCCGCCACCTGCCAAAATGCCAGAACCCTCTTTGGCATTACAGAATAAAACAGGAACGATACGAAACTGCCTCTCCGGAGGCAGTTTCAGCTTGTCGAAAAGCCCTTTGGGCGTTTTCGACAAGCTGAAACCAAAATTGCAAAATAAAAATAAGGTAATTCTTATTTTGCAATTTTGTCGCCTGCGGGCGGGTTATTGAACGTGAACACCCCAGAGTGCCTTCTCTTGCCCCTTTGGGGCAATTCACCTTGAGGACACCCTGACGGTTTCCTTTCACACTTTTCTTCCCTCCGAAAACGGTAAATTAACGGTTTTTCGACAGTCTGAACCTGCCTCTCCGGAGGCAGTTTTTTTATAATAGAAACCTGACCAAGGCATCCCGGGGGATGGAGAAAATAAAAAAAGAAAAGACGATAACTACTTTATTAGAACCGTCTTTGATGATGCAATCCAGCAAGAACCCTACCACAAAAATCTGAAAGCCGTGATTCCAATCTGCTGTTATTTATGATATAATAATTACACCCCACATGAAGTTCTTATGGAGCTACAGCTTCATTCGTAGCGGGGAATGCACCTGCCCCAAGAAAGACAGGTTTCACTGACTCCGAAAAATCGGGAAATAGGACAGAATTCTTTATACTGAGAAAGGATGAGAACGGTGTTACGAAAATTACTTACGGGCCTTCTCGTTTTGGCCTTGTTGTTTGCCGCACTGCCGGTGGCTGCCTTTGCTGCCGAGGGGCGGGGTATGGAGACGGAAAGGCTCTCTGACGAAGCTTCGGAGGAAGCGCTGCCTTTTGAGGAGCATTCTCCGGATATGGAGGATCGAACCTATGCCGACTATAGGCTGGAAATGGAGGAGACAGAGCCTTTGAAGGCTGCGGAAAAAGCCTCTGCCACAGAGGGCAGCTGCGGCAGCGCCCTGCAGTGGTCCTTCCTTTCCGACAGCGGAGAGCTGGTCATCAGCGGCACCGGCGAGATGGAGGATTATTCCGTCGGCGGCGCACCCTGGTACAGCCTTCGGGGTAAGATCCGGAAGCTGACGGTGCAGGAGGGGGTCTCCTATCTGGGCAAGTACGCATTCCGTTCTTTGTCGAATCTGGAGGAGGTCTCCCTTCCCGGCAGCCTGCGGAAGCTCGGCTACTTCTGCTTCCAGGATTGCGGGAAGCTGACGGGGATCACATTCCCGGAGGGGCTGGAAACCATCGGATACGGAGCCTTTAATCTGGCTGACCTGCGGGCCATCCACATTCCGGCATCCATGACGTTCATTGACGAGCTTGCCTTTTATGGCTGCGAAGCCCTCAATGAGATTTCCGTTGCAGCGGGAAATGAGACCTATTCTGTGGTAGATGGTGTTTTGTACGATGATGTCAGGAGCCGGATGAAGCTCTGCCCGGCCAATCGCACAGAGCATCTGGTGATCCCCGATACGGTGCAGTACCTGCCCGATGAAGCCCTGGCCCACTGCACCGTGCTGGAGGGTGTCACCATCCCCGACGGCTTGAGCTGGTCTCCCAATGCATTCACCTTCTGCGCAGGCTTCCTGAATATCTATACCTACGATACCAACCCGGACTACTGCTCTGTGGATGGCGTCCTTTACAGCAAAAATCAAAAGACTCTGGTGCTGTTCCCGGCCGGGCGCAGCGGAAGCTACACGGCGCTGGACGGCACGGTTGAGATTGCATACGGTGCTTTCTGCCGCATGAAAAATCAGATCGATATTACCCTGCCGGACTCTGTGGAGGTCATTGGGGGCAGTGCATTCAGCTTCAGCACCGGTCTGCGGAATCTGAAGCTCTCTGCCAATCTGCGTGAGCTGTATGCCCATGCTTTTAACGGCTGCAGCAATATGAATAATGTGGTGCTGCCGGAGAGCCTGACCAGCCTTGGCTACGGCTGCTTTGAGAATTGTAAATCCATTACGGAGATCACGGTGCCCAGCCGGATCACCAGCATTGCCACCGACACCTTCCGGAACTGCTCCTCTCTGAAAAAGGTGGAGCTAAAGGGGGAGGTCACGGCGATCTACAGCTATGCATTCTACTATTGCAGGGCTTTGGAGACCATTAATTTCCCGGAGAGTCTGGATCAGATCACCCTTATGGCTTTCTACTTCTGCGATCATCTTCAAGGCTTGGAGCTGCCCATGCATATGAGTTATCTTGGCGCACAGGCCTTTGGCTATTGCAAGTCCATTACGAAAGTAGAGATCCCCCAGGGGATCGAGGAGGTACCCTCCTCTGCGTTCCAGAGCTGCGATGCCCTGAAGGAGGTCGTTCTTCCCAATGGATTAAAAACCATCGCCGCAAATGCATTTTATAGTACCGCCATCGAGCAGCTGGTCATTCCGGAGACGGTAACAAGTCTCGGAAACGGTGTATTCCGCTGGTGCGATGCGCTGCATTGCATCCATTTCCTTGGCGATGCTCCTGCTATTACAGACCAGAGCTTTCAATACACCCAGGATGATCTGGTGCTTTACTATACCGAGGAAGCGGAGGGCTGGAGCTCGCCGCAGTGGAATGGGATCTCCACAGCGCTTTGGTCCTATGACTACAGCTCCACGGCTACCTGTACCCTGTCCGGCGAGGAACACTTCCGCTGCAAGCACTGCTCCCTGGAGCTTACCAGACGGGTCGGCCCCAATGGCCACAGCTTCGGCCAATGGATCTTAGAGAAGCGCCCGACTCAGGAGCAGGAGGGCTGCTGGATCCGCACCTGCTCGGTTTGCGGCGCTCAGGAGCGGGAGATCATCCCCATGCTCCTGCCGGCAGAGCAGGATGCCCTGGTCAGCAACAATGTGGGTCAGCAAAACTACAGCACCTATGCCAAGACCGTCAAGTCCTATCTGATTGAAAATGCGGATGGCACCCTGACCCGGGTGGAGGCTGCCGGAGATACCGTCTGTATTGAAAAATACAGCGCCGATTTCCAGCTGATAGAGGCCGGACGGATCGCCATGGAGCTGCCCATCTTTGGCGGCTTCTATGAGGGCGAGACCGACTACTTTGTTGTCTTTGGCCAGGATAATCCCCAGGAGGAGGACGATCGGGAGGTCGTTCGTGTGGTGCGCTACAGCAAGGACTGGCTGCGGAGAGGGCAGAGCTCTCTTTGCGGTGCCAACACCTGTGTTCCCTTTCAGTCAGGCAGCCTGCGCATGACCCAATATGGGGATATGCTGTATGTCCATACCTGCCACAGTATGTACAAAAGCTCTGACGGCTTGAACCATCAGGCCAATATGATCTTCAGCATCTATCTCCCGGATATGGTCATCAGCGACCAGTATACCCAGGTGATGAATGTGAGCTATGGCTATGTGAGCCACTCCTTCAACCAGTTTGTCCTGACTGACGGCAACAAGCTGCTGACGCTGAACCACGGCGATGCCTATCCCAGATCGGCCGTGATCGTGCAGTATGGCAAGCCTGCGGGAGAGCTGCAGTTTACGGGCCAGTGCAAAGCGGCCTCCATCCTGTCCTTCTACGGTGCTGTTGGCCAGAATACCACCGGTGCAAGCCTGGGTGCCTTCGAGCTCTCCTCCTCCGCCTATTTGACGGCCGGTAACTCCATTGTCCAGGATGGCAGCGTCAGCACCTATGGGCAGCGAAATATCTTCCTTGCCGTCACACCCAGAGGCGAGATCGGCACGGCTGACAGCTCCATCCGCTGGATCACCAACCATGGCAGCGATGCCGGGATCGCAGTCTCCACGCCCCATCTTGTGAAGATCGATGACGGCCGCTTCCTCCTGCTGTGGACGGAGAATGACAGCCTGCGCTATGTCTTTGTGAATGCCAATGGCGAGGCCACCGGCCAGGTCTATGAGGCTTGGATGCCCCTTTCCGATTGCAAGCCCATTGTCTATCAGGGGGCTGTCTGCTGGTATGTCACCCAGAATAGCAAGCCTCTGTTCTGCTCCATTCCGCTGGATCAGCCGGAGAAGCCTGTGCTCAGCCAGCTGGAGGTGAAGGTTACGCTGGATCCCAATGGCGGTACACTGGAGTCCAATACCCTGAGCCTGGTATACGGCAAGCCCTATGGCACACTGCCGACCCCCGAGAGAAAGTCTGCTTACCGCTTCCTGGGCTGGTTCAATAGCCCCTATTCCTCAGCAGCGCAGATCACGGAGGAAAGCATTGTCTCCGTGGCTTCCGATCATAAGCTTTATGCCCATTGGGAGTTGGAGCCCCATAGCTGTCAGATGGAGCTGACGGAGACCATCCCTGCCACCTGTACCTCCGGTGAGATCCGTGTCTATACCTGTATTTACTGCGACAGAGGCTACCGCTCCTACGACAATAACTATGTCCATACCTGGGACGAGGGAGTCGTCACCACCCAGCCCACCTGCGAGGAGCCGGGCGTAAAGACCTTCACCTGTACCCTCTGCGGAGCGGTTGACACCGAGGCTGTCCCGCCCACGGGGCACAGCTATACCGAAACGGTGGTACCGCCCACCTGCCTGGAGCAGGGCTACACCGTCCACCGCTGCGCCTGCGGCAAGGAATATACGGACAGTTTTGTCGCTGCCCTTGGCCACGAATGGGGCGAGGGAACCATCACCATAGAGCCCGGCTGCGAAACAGAGGGAGAAAAGGTCTCTCCCTGCGTGCGCTGCGAGGCAACCAATACAGAGTCGATCCCCGCAACGGGGCACAGCTATACCGATACGGTG
>JAFQCY010000102.1 GCA_017399355.1 Oscillospiraceae bacterium | reverse complement strand
GCTCAGGCGGTCAAGGAGGGCAAGATCGATGCCGTCGGCGTGGCACGTCAGTTCCTCACCGACCCCGAATGGATCACCAAGATGATCGAAGAGCGCATGGAGGACATCAAGCCCTGCATCTGCTGCCATAGCGGCTGCTTCAACTTCTCCTCCTCCAAGGGTCATGCCAACACCCAGTCCCTGACAGACACCATGGGCCTGGCACGCTGCGCCCTGAACCCCGAGACCATGCAGTCCAAGAAGTACAAGCTGGAGCCTGCCAGGAAGCAAAAGAAGATCGCCGTCATCGGCGGCGGCATCGGCGGCATGGAGGCGGCCCTGGTCTGCGCCAAGCGTGGCCACAAGGTTACGCTGTATGAAAAGAGTGACTCTCTGGGCGGTGTGTTCATCGCTGCGGCCGCTCCTTCCTTTAAGGAAAAGGATCGTGACCTGATCTCCTGGTATCTCCGTGAACTGACCAAGTACCCCATCCAGGTCAAGCTGAACACGGAAATCAAGGATGTAAAAACTCTGGATGCTGACGAGATCATCGTCGCCACCGGTGCCAAGGCCAAGAAGCTCCCCGTCAAGGGCGCTGACACCGCCATAGAGGCTGTGGATTTCCTGCTGGGTAAGGCAGAGGTTGGGGAGAATGTCACCATCATCGGCGGTGGCCTCACCGGCTGCGAGATCGCCTATGAGCTCTTCCTCCAGGGCAAAAAGCCCACCATCGTAGAGATGATGGATGACCTCATCACCACCCCCGGCATCTGCCTGGCCAATACCAGCTACCTCCGTGACTGCTTCAAGACCAACAAGGTTCCCGTCCATCTGGAGACCGCCCTCTGCGAGATCGGCAAGGGCAGTGTGACTGTGAAGAACAAGGAGGGCAAGACCTTCCGGATCCCTGCGGATTCCGTGATCCTCTCCGTGGGCTATAAGCCCGCCCCCGTGGCAGAAAAAGGGCGCCACATCCATGTCATCGGCGATGCCGCCAAGGTAGGCAACCTCCGCTCCGTCATCTGGGGCGCCTGGGATGTCTGCATGAAACTCTAAGGATAAGGAGATCAACTATGATTTTAACCAAAGAACAACAGGCCATCTTAGACGGTGCCAAGGGCGAAACCATGGCCAAGGTTATGAAGACCATGGTCATGTACGGCGATGCCTTCGAGGCGGAGAAGCTGGTGCCCATCACCTCTAACTATAACCATCTGGTCACCTCCTTCGGCCTGAAGGTCATGTCCCCGGTGTACGACCTGATGCAGCAGCTGCTGGATGCCGGTGTCACCTCCGGCCAGCAGTTCTCCGTGGACCCCCGTCCTCTGGATAAGAACGTGCCTGCCAATTTCCTGCAGAATTTCGTCTTCCGCAAGTTCATGTACACCAAGCAGGATTTCTATGAGGATCAGCTGAATAAGCTGGGCCTTATGGACAAGGATGCCTTCAGCTGCACCTGCTACATGGACGAGATGGGAAACAAGCCCAGGAAGGGCGATGTGCTTTCCTGGGCAGAGTCCTCCGCCGTGGTCTATGCCAATTCCGTCCTGGGTGCACGCTGCAACCGTAACTCCGGCATCATCGATATCATGGGCTCCATTGTGGGCTATGTGCCTTATTTCGGCCTTCTGACCGATGAGGGCAGAAAGGCCACCTGGGTGGTCAAGGTCAAGACCACCAAGAAGCCGGAGGCCCAGCTGCTGGGCTCTGCCATCGGCATGAAGGTCATGGAGGACGTGCCCTACGTCCAGGGGCTGGATCAGTGGCTCGGCACGGAGCTGAACGATGCCGCCTGCTCCTATCTGAAGGACTTCGGCGCAGCCACCGCCTCCAACGGCGCTGTGGGTCTGTACCACATCGAGAACCTCACCCCCGAAGCCGTGGAGCTGGGCAAGAGCCTTATCGCCGAGGGCGCAAAGGAATATATCATCGACGATGCCGAGCTGCAGCGGGTCAAGGATAACTACCCCGTCATCTGGAAAAAGGCCGATGCCAAGCCCAAGCTCTGCTTTGTGGGTTGCCCCCACCTGTCTTTGGAGCAGCTGAAGGAGTGGACAGATAAGATCGAGGCCGCCCTGAAGGCAAACGGCAAAAAGAAGATCTGCCTGCCCACGGTGCTCACCGCCGCTCCCAAGGTGCTGGAGGCCTTTAATAAGACCGACTATGCCCCCCGTCTCAAGGCCACGGGCGTGATCACCTCCTACATCTGCCCCCTGATGTATATGAACAACCCCCTGTGCAAGAAGATGCCCGTCATCACCTCCTCCAATAAGCTCCGCACCTATACCAGCGCCAGATACTACACCGACGAAGAGATCCTTCGTGCCATCACCAAGGGAGGGAAGTAAGAATGAAACAGTTTCAAGGTAGAGTGGTAACCCCCGGCGAGGTCACGGCAGAGGCCGTGGTCACCAAGCAGGGCTTTAATACCCTGGCCTCCCTGCAGATGGCGCTGCAGTTCGGAGACAAGGAGGTCAAATGCGGCGACCAGAATAATGAAGAGCTCCACGGCAAGCCCCTCATCGGCAAGGCTCTGTGCCTGCCCCAGACCATCGGCTCCACCACCGGCGGCCTGGTGCTGTACTGCGCCTGCGCCATGGAGCGCAACCCCGCCTGCATGCTCTTTGCCAACCATATCGACTCCCTGGCCGCTGCCGGTGCTGTGCTGGCAGACGTGTGGGTAGACGGCATCACCATGCCCGTCATCGACTGCCTGGGCGACGAGTTCCTGAACTACGTCAAGGACGGCATGAAGATCACCGTCAAGGCAAATGGCCTGGTCTGCGTAGAATAAAGAGAACAAAAAACGCTGCCTCCCAATGAACGGGAGGCAGCGCCTTTCTATTGAAGTCAAAGCAAACCGTGGCCTGTCAGCAGGAGCAGGGCCGCTCCGGCGGTGATAAAATAGAGCAGGGTAGAGGGGATCAGGCAGTTCACCGCCAGCTTGGGATCGCCGCCGTATTCCTTGCTCCAGACTACGGAACTGATGGGGCCGGGGGAGCCGAAGAGCAGCGTCAGCACCAGCACCGTCTCCAGGGGCAGGATAAAGTACAGGCTGACAAAAACCACCGCAGGCAGGATCAGTACCTTCCAGAAGGTGTAGAAAATGGCGATTTTATCCCGAATCCAGGAGAAAATGCCGTAATTCTGGATCAAAATACCGATAAAAACCAGAGACAGGGGCGATACAGCACCGGCCATGGTCTTCATAGGATAGCTGATGAAGGAGGGCAGCTGCAGCCGCAGCACGGAGCAGGCAATGCCCAGCACTACGGCAATGAGGCAGGGACTGGTGAAGATCTTCTTCAGAGCGGCGCCTATGTTCCTTTCGCCCCCACGGAACAGCTGGTGATGCACACCCCAGATCAGGAAATCCATCACCGCACCGTGGATGTACACAATGACCATCTGCTGCTGAGTGAAGAAAAAGCTCATCAGCGGCACGCAGACGAAGGAGGTATTGCCGATGCCGCCGATAAAGCGCAGCAGCTTCTTCACATCCACGGACTTTTTCCTGAAAATCAGCAGGCAGAGCAGAGAGGAGATCAGGCTGAAAACCAGGGTGCAGACCACCGTAGGCAGCCCAAGGGTCACCAGCTCTTTTGCATCGATGGAGGAGAAGGAGGTAAAGAGCAGGGCAGGGAAGAATACGTTCAGAAGCACCGGCGGCAGCACATCCGCCGCCTTGGCGGGCACCAGTTTCCACCGGGCGAAGAAATAGCCCACCGCAATGGCCAGAACAAAGAATACTATGCCGTCAAACTGCATCTCATCAGCCTCCTTTTACCCCATTATCATACCGCCCTCACCGCCGGAAGTCAAGAAAAAAGGCCGCAGCCTCCATAGGGAAGCTGCGGCAACAAAAGGGATCAATAATTTTCGGCTCTGACTTCGAAGTAGGCCTGGGGATGGGCGCAAACGGGGCAGAGCTGGGGAGCCTGCTTGCCCACTACCAGGTGACCGCAGTTGCGGCACTCCCACATAGTCTCGCCGGCCTTCTCAAAGACGGCCTGCATCTGCACATTGTTCAGCAGTGCCAGATAGCGCTCCTCGTGGGACTTCTCAATGGCGGCGACAGCACGGAACTTGGCGGCCAGCTCATGGAAGCCTTCCTCATCGGCATCCTTAGCGAAATTGGCGTACATATCCGTCCACTCGTAGTTCTCGCCCTCAGCGGCAGCAGCCAGATTCTCGGCGGTGTTGCCCAGCTCACCCAGCTCCTTGAACCACAATTTGGCGTGTTCCTTTTCGTTCTCGGCGGTCTTCAGGAAGAGGGCGGAGATCTGCTCATAGCCTTCCTTCTTGGCCACGCTGGCGAAATAGGTGTACTTGTTGCGAGCCTGGCT
>JAFQCY010000101.1 GCA_017399355.1 Oscillospiraceae bacterium | reverse complement strand
TGGGCCATAACATGGTAGCAGGAACGATTCACGCTCCCACCTGCACCGAGGAAGGTTATACCGAATACAGCTGCGCAAACGGCTGCGGCACTTCCGACATCGGCGATGTTGTCGATGCCCTGGGTCATGACATGGTCTATACCGACAATGGTGACGGTACCCACACCTATGGCTGCGCCAATGACTGCGCTGTGGAAGATCTAATCGGGGAGCACGTCTACGTTGACGGCCAGTGCCCCTGCGGCGCTTCCGAGTCCACCGAGCCCGAAGGTCCCACCGATGTGACCATCAAGATCGGCCACTCCGTCTCCTTCGACTCTGACCTGAAGATGAACTACCGCATCAAGTACACCGACATCTCCGGTGCCGTCAGCAACTATGTGACCGATGGCGCATACCTGGTAGTGGAGAAGGATCGTTACCCCATCACCGGCGGCAAGATCGTAGAGACCGTCACCCTGTATCCCGACCTCCAGAGCGATCCCTCCAGAATGCTCTTTAACCTGGGCGGCATCCAGTCCGTAGAAATGGGCAGCGAGCTGAGAGCGGTTCTGCACATCTTTGATCAGGACGGCAAGGAGTATGTCACTCCCGTGGATGTCTACTCCGTCCTGGCCTATGCCCAGCTGTTCTTCGACACTTACTCCTACGAGACCCAGCCCGAGCTCTTCACCATGCTCATTGACGTGCTGAACTACGGCTCCGCCGCCCAGATCTACTTCGGCAGACGTGCAGACGAGCTGGTCAATGCCGGTATGGATGCCTATCAGCAGTATGCCACCACTGAGCTCTCCGCTCCCCTGGAGGACAGCAAGGTTACCGAGACCAATGACCGTACCATCACCGCCGTCAGCAAGATCGGCTTCTCCGTCACCTTCGCCGATAAGACCGAGATGAATGCCAAGCTGACCATCGCTTCGGGCTACAGCAAGAGTGACATCACCTCCGTAAAGGTACTCAACGCAGCCGGTGAGGTTGTGGATACCCTGACAGAGTTCACGGAGCTGGCCGATGGCAGACTCCAGGTCACCTACTACGGTGTGAAGTCTGTGCAGATGCGTGACCGTTTCTACTTCGTGGCCTATGTAGGCGATGAAGTGGCCAGCGACAACGTGGGCTACAGCGTAGAGGCCTATGCCAAGAGCAATATTGCCTCCACCGATGCCAACCTGGCCGACATGGTGCTCAAGTGCATGTACTACGGCGACAGCGCCTACGCCTACTTCAACCGCTAAGCTTCCAAAATTTATGCCGTGGGGTTCTCCCCCACGGCATTTCTTTATCCGGATTTATTCTGTGAGCGCTTCTTCCTCTGCTCTCTGGGAGCGGCGGACGGGATAGCGGCCGCTGCCGTCTCCGATCATCAGGCGGTATTGCTTTGCCAGATGCCGCCAGGTGTTTTTATCCAGTTCCCCGGTCTCCTCCAGGCCGCTGAGCCGCTGCAGCCATAGCAGAGCTGCAGCGGTCTGTGCATCCAGCCTGCCATTGACATTGGGAAGAGGAAGCTCCGGATCCAACCGCCCCAAAGCAAGCAGCATCCCCTGCACCAGATACAGATGCAGATTTTCGCTGTCCTTCCGGATCACCTGCCCCGGCTGGAGGATGAGCAGCAGAGGCTCAGCAGGAGCCCGGAGCACCTCCTGAGCCTTATAGCTTTCCTTCAGCGCATCCCAGGTTTTCTCATCTGTGATGCCGGTCTCCGGCATGCCTCTCTGCCGCTGAAAAGCCGAGACAGCCGCCTTGGTCTCCGGGCCGTAGATCCCATCCCGGCTGAGCCCCTGCTCCGGCACCACCGTACGCAGCATAGTCTGCAGGTCGTGAATGGGGGCATACTCCGGTCTGCCGCTAAAACTCATAGGCACCTCCTAAAAATCGCTGTCTCCCTGGCTTAGGGGGGAGCCGGGATATTGGAAATAGGGCACGATGGATTCATTCAGGATCCCCGATACCCGGTTAAAGAGGGAGTTCCAGGTTGCCGGGCCGGCGATCCCGTCCGGTGTGAGCCCGGCAAAGCGCTGGTAGGCCCTTACGGCAGCCTCAGTTTTGGGGCCGAAGATCCCATCCACCTCCACAGAGGGTACTGTGGGAACATAGCGGGAAATCACCCGCAGCATATACTGCAGCTGCCGCACCTGCTGGCCGGTGGCACCGCCGGAAAGATTGCCGGGGGTTTGCCAGTTCACGGAATAGAAGGTCTGCCCCTCTGACTCCAGCTCTGCCAGATCCGTGACCCCCACATAGATCCGCACCAGCTGATACCAGGTGGCTTTTCCCACGATCCCGTCGGCAGTCAGGTTGAAGATCCGCTGAAAGGCCTCCACCGCCCGACGGGTCTGCGGGCCGAAGATCCCGTCTACGGGAGCGATCCTTGGAATAGCCGGATAATTCTGCCCGATTCGGTTCAGGATCACCTGAATACGCACCACATTGGGCCCTTGGGAGCCGGATCGCAGGGGCGTGCCGGGATAAGAGGGCGCATAGCCCCGCACCGGGGCATCCACCACCAGCTCGATGTTATTGCCATAGTACCTTCGCAGGATCTCCACATAGGACAGCCCCTGCTGGGCCAGGCCCTGGGAGCCCCACTGACTCAGCCCCTGGCAGGTCACCGTAGTTCCATTGCAGAATTTTGCCGCCAAGGGTTCCACAAAGCCCCTGCGGCGGATGTAGTCATTAAAAATCTGATCCGTGATCCGGGATACGGAATCGAAATAATTGCGGCCGTTAATAAACTTCTGGTCGATGGCTGTGGAAGAGGTGATGTCAAACTCATAGCCACGGCTGCGATAGAACTCCGTGTACACCCGGTTCAGTGCAAAGGAAATAATCGCCAGAATATTCGCCCGCAGAGCATCCTCATCCCAGGTGGGATAGATCTCGCTGGAGGCCACATTCTTTACATAGTCCACAAAGGGCACGGTCACATTGGCGGCATAGGCCGTGGGCGATCCCAGATGGACGGTGATATTCTCCGGTACAAAGGGTGTTACCGTGATCATGGCTACAGCTCCTGGGAGGGAATGCGGATCAGCTCCGTCATATTATAGACCTCCGGCAGCTCCTCCAGGGGCAGCAGCTCCACATCCTGATCCGTAATAACCCCCGGAAAGATCTGCACACCCTCGATCCGCACCCGTTCATAGCCCGGGAATTCCACCGTCATATCCACCTGGGCATAGGGGGCAGAAGTCCCCGGTTCCAGACTTCCTGCCGCTTCGGGGGTGGGGATCCCGATCCGGGGCGTGCGTCCCGATTCATCCGTAAGGCGGGTGGCGATCTGCCTTGTGCCCTCGGAAGTGGAGCGTGTCACCGCAACTGCCGCATTTTCTATGGGGAGCTGGGCAGAGGACGTAAACACCCTTGCGATCAAATAACCTATCGATGCCATAAAGCACCTCCTTCCCTTTAGTCTATGCCAAAGGGGCGCAGATGGTGCTAAAAGAGCCGGTTCATGCGGCCCATATCCTCCTGACGGGCCAGAAGCAGCTGCCGGTTCAGGGAGGCTACCTTGGGATCTATGGCCTGCATCTGCCCCACAGAGCGGAGGCTGCGCTGCAAGCCCTCCAGGCTATCCCGCTTCCGCTGTTTCAGGGGATTGCCAAACCCTGGCCTCCACAGAGCCAAGGGATTGACCGCCGAACGTCCCCCCCGTCCACGAAGCTGCTGCCCGGCCTCCCGGGCGATCTGCTCATAGCTCCGGCGCTGCTGCAGCAGATCCTGCCGCAGCGGTTCGGGTAGTCTGCGCAGGGCCAGATCGATGCTGCGGATGCTCCCCTCCGCCTCCCGGCAGATGCTCCGTAATAGATGGATCTCTTGCTCCAAATGCCCTCACCTCGGCCTTAGCATCTGTGCTTTTAATGAATTTATACAAAAAGCCAGGAAAGGAATTGACAATTTTACGGAAAAAGTATATAATGATTAGGCTTATTATAGACCCGTAAGGGTAAGAAGGAGAATGCACCATGCATCATACTATGACCATTGCAGGCGTAACCAGAGATCTCCCCATTTGTAAGGTTACGGATGACCTCTATATCGGCGCCTTTGTGATTTTCGGAGATGTGGAGCTTACTGTAGCCACCGCCGGCGCTCTGCTGGAGAAGGCTCCCGCCTATGACTATATGATCTCCGCTGAGGCCAAGGGTATCCCCCTGATCCACGAAATGGCTCGCCAGAGCGGTCAGAATAAGTATTTCCTGGCCCGTAAGGCCCCCAAGCTCTATATGTCCGGTGTCTTTGACGTAACCGTGAACTCCATCACCACCGCCAAGGAGCAGCACCTATACCTGGATACTGCCGATGCTGACCTGATGCGTGGCAAGCGGATCCTCATCGTGGACGACGTGATCTCCACCGGCGAGTCCCTGGCCGCCATTGAGAAGCTGGTTCTGGCCGCTGGCGGTATCGTTGCCGGCCGCATGGCCATCCTGGCCGAGGGCGATGCCCAGGATCGTGAGGACATCATCTACCTGGAGAAGCTCCCCGTCTTCAACGCAGACGGCAGCATCAAGGAATAACGAACTACATAGCTTGCCGCCGGAGTGCTGTACTCCGGCGGCTCTTTCTTTTTGGCTTAGCGCTGGTTGCTGTTGCGGTTCTGGTTGCCGGTCTGGTTGCCGGTCTGGTTGTTGTTCTGATTCTTGTTCTGGTTCTTGTTCTGGTTTTCCATGGTTCATTCCTCCGTTTTCTTTGTTGCGTTTGAACGCAGACATAGTATGCACGGTTTTCTATGATTTATCCTTCTGCCGGAAAATCAATCCCGCAAGCCAGCCGAAAATCACCGCCGCAGCGATCCCACCGGCCGCAGCTGTAAGGCCGCCGGTAAAGATCCCGAGAAAGCCCTTCTCCTCCACAGCCTTGCGTACTCCCATAGCCAGCGTATTGCCGAAGCCCGTGAGAGGCACGGTTGCCCCAGCCCCTGCAAAGTCCACGAATTTTTCATACACCCCCACAGCCCCCAGGATCACCCCCAGCACCACATAGCTCACCAGGATCCGGGCCGGAGTTAACTTGGTTTTATCGATCAGAAGCTGCCCCACCAGGCAGAGTAAGCCACCGGCCAGGAAGGCCTTCAGATAGTCCATTCAGCGTTCCTCCTCTCTTTTGATGCTGACGGCATGGCATACTGCCGGGATGGACAGTCCCTGCTGTACAGACAGCGGAGAGAGCAGCGCCCCGGTGCCGCAGAAGAGCAGGCTTTTCCATTTCCCCTGCTTCATCTGCCGCAGCAAATGCCCGCAAAGGGTCACGGCGCTGCAACCGCAGCCGCTGCCGCCGCAGTGGACATCCTGCTTCTTCAGATCATAGATCAGCATACCGCAGTCGGCATAATTATGGCTGAGATCGTAACCCTTGCGCCCCATAAGCTCCAGCACCAGCTCATAGCCCAGCTTTCCCAGATCCCCTGTGACGATCATGTCATAATCCCCGGGCTGCAGATTCAGATCCCGGAAATGGGCATCTAAGGTAGCCACCGCCGCCGGTGCCATGGCTGCCCCCATATTGTTGGCATCCTTGATCCCACCGTCTACGATGGTGCCGATGGTGCCGTGGGTCAGGCGGAGTCCCCTGCCCTCGCCGCCCAGGATCACAGCCCCGGCTCCCGTGACCGTCCACTGGGCGGTTGGTGTCCGCTGGCCGCCATAGCCCAGGGGAAAACGGTACTGCCGCTCGGAGGAAGCAAAATGGGAGGAGGTCATGGCCATTACCCTGCGGCAGAAACCGCCGGATACCGCCATAGCCCCCAAAAGCAGCCCCTCTGCCATGGTGGAGCAAGCACCGTAGAGGCCAAAGGTGGGTACATTCTGATCCCGCAGGGAGAAGCTGGAGCCTACGCACTGATTCAGGAGGTCACCCGTAAAAACCCCGTCCAGCTCCTCCATAGTCAGATGGGCCTTTTTCAGCGCCAGATCATAGCAGAGCTTCTGCATATGGCTCTCCGCCCGCTCCCAGGACTTCTGGCCGAAGGAGGTATCCCGGCTGACTAAGTCAAATTCGTCTGCCAGAGGGCCGGCGGCCTCCTTCTTTCCCACCACCGAGGCATAGCTCAAAAGGATCGGCTGACGTAAAAACTGCAGGCTCTGCCTGCCGAAATGCTGTACCGTCAAAATTCAAATACCTCCCATAGGATTCTTATGGGAAGTATGTGCAATTCCATTGATTTCATGCAAAAAGCAGGAGCAAACGCTCCTACTTTTGATTATGCGGTAAAGACATATTCCTTTAGTCTGCGGAAGGCCTCTTTGACTCTGGCATTTGGCAGCGCCAGGTTGATGCGCAGATGGCAGGGGCCGTGGAACATTCTGCCGTCCTGCACCGCAACGCCCACCGCCCAGGCACGCTTCTCTACCTCATCCAGGCTGATGCCTCTGGCCTCGCAGTAGTCGCTGCAGTCCACAAAGAGCATATAAGTCCCCTCGGGGCGGAAGCACTTCAGGCCCGGGAGCTGATCCCGGATAAAGTCGCAGGCATCGTCCACATTCTGGCTCAGCACCTGCCGCAGCTCCTGAAGCCATTCCTCTCCCTCTTGGGAGTAAGCGCCTATGAGGGCATACATAGAGAGGACATTCATGGAATTATAGTGGCAAAGAGAGTCCTGCTTCCGCACGGCAGCACGCAGCTCGTCGCTGTAGATAATATGGTAGCTGCCAATAAGGCCGGCTAAGTTGAAGGTCTTGGATGGGGCATAGAGGGCCACCGTATTCTCCCGGGCATAGGGACTGACGGACTGGGTGGGGATGTGCCGATGGCCGTGGAGCAGCAGATCCGACCAGATCTCATCGGAGATCACCCGAACCTTGTACTTCTCAAAAAGGGCCATGGCCTGCTCCAGCTCCCAGCGCTCCCAGACTCTGCCGCAGGGATTATGGGGCGAGCAGAAGATGGCGGTACGGAGCTTGTGGCTGCGGATCTTCTCCTCCATATCGGCAAAATCCATGCGGTAGACTCCCTGCTCGTCCATAACCAGAGGGCTGTGGATCATAGGGTAGCCGCCGTTATTCAGGCTGCCGGTAAAGCCGATATAGGTGGGGCTATGGACCAGCACCGCCTCCCCCGGCTCACACAGCACCCCAAGGGCGCTCATCACACCGCCCAGGACACCATTCTCATAGCCGATATGCTCCGGGAGAAGGCCCTCCACGCCGTTATGGGTCTTCTGCCAGCGGATCACCGCATCATAATACTCCGGACGGGTGGAGAAATAGCCATAAGCCGGGTGGCTCAAACGCTCAGACACCGCCCGGACAATGGAAGGCGCTGTGGGAAAATTCATATCCGCCACCCACATGGGGATGGCATCAAAGCCTGCCTCGGGAGCAGCAGGCGCAAAGCCGTCCATCGTCCCCAGGGCATCTACGGCAATGGCATCCTTCCCCTTTCGATCCATTATGCTTGTAAAATCATACTTCATGGCAAAAGCCTCCTTTTTTCTGATTATACAGGATGATGGGAAAAGTTTCAAGCTTTTCTCTGCACGCCTTGCGGAAGCGTAAGCATCGGGAGCGAGGCACTGCGCTTTCGCCATGGAAATCCGGCTTTGCCTCTTTCTTTTTCCCGGGAAATTTGATATAATGGTCAAAATATACCTTGGAGGCGCTTTATGGATCAGAATCGGCTGTATTATCGGGATGCTTATGTGCGCCGGGGACAGGCTGTGGTGCGCTCCTGCGAGGCGGGCAAGAAGGGCTTTGCCGTGACCCTGGATCAGACCATTTTTTACCCCACCGGTGGCGGTCAGCCCTGCGATCTGGGCACTATCGGGAACGCAAAGGTGCTGGATGTCAGCGAAAAGGGCGGGGAGGTCATTCACCTCTGCGACCAACCCCTCAATGTGGGCGAGGCATACGAGCTGCAGGTGGATTTTGACCGGCGCTTCTCCCTGATGCAGCAGCACTCCGGGGAGCATCTGGTCTCCGGCATCGTCCACCGCCGCTTTGGATACGACAACGTGGGCTTCCACATGGGCAACGACATGATCACCATCGACTTCAGCGGCGAACTGACCATGGAGCAGCTGCAGGAGGTAGAGCTGGAGGTCAACCGCATCATCTGGCAGGACATTCCCTGCACGATTTTATACCCGGAGGCCCAGGAGCTGGCGGCACTTCCCTATCGCAGCAAGAAGGAGCTGACCGGTCAGGTGCGGCTGGTGAAGTTTGGCGAGACCGACCTTTGCGCCTGCTGCGGCCTGCACGTGTCCACCACCGGCCAGATCGGTTTGGTAAAGCTCTTCTCCACCACCAAATTCCACGCAGGCTCCCGTGTGGAGCTGCTCTGCGGCAAACGAGCGCTGGAGCATCTGAATTTGCTTGCCGCACAGAATCGACAGGTCTCCAACCTGCTGTCTGCCAAGCCCGTGGCTACGGCAGCGGCGGTGGCCAGAATGAAGGAGGAGCTGGCACAGTGCCAGTATCAGCTGGGCGCTGCCCAAAACCGGCTCTTTGCCCTGAAGGCGGCAGAGCTGGAGGGTAAGGGCGATGTGCTGCTTTTTGAAGAGGGGCTCAGTGCAGATGCGCTGCGCCGTCTGGCAGATTTGGTGCTGCAGAGCTGCGGCGGTCGCTGCGCCGTATTCAGCGGTGAGGGCGAGAGCTACAAATATGCCATCGGACAAAAAGGCGGCGATCTGCGCAGCCTTGCCAAGGCGCTGAACGCAGCCCTGAAGGGCAGAGGCGGCGGCAAGCCGGAGTTCATTCAGGGCTCCGTCAATGCGAACAAAACACAGATCGAGGCATTTTTTGGAGGAACACTATGGTTCAGGTGATTTGCCCTGTTTGTGGGGCTTTGCTTACAACGGAAAAGCCTGCCTGGCGCTGTGAGAAGGGTCATTGCTTTGATGTTGCCCGTCAGGGCTATGTGAACCTCCTGACCGTGCAGCAGAAGCACTCCCTCCACC
>JAFQCY010000100.1 GCA_017399355.1 Oscillospiraceae bacterium | reverse complement strand
TGAAAAAGCTGGCAAATTGGAGTTGGAATAACTCCTTTTTCCTGCGTATATTACGTATATTTGCTCCGAAATACAAAAGAACCCCTGTTTTCGCCTAATGAAAACAGGGGTTCTTTGACACTCTGAAACGACAAGTTTCTGTCGAAACTTGTCGTTTTTTCTGGCGGAGCAGGAGGGATTCGAACCCTCGGTACGCTTTTGACGTACACACGATTTCCAGTCGTGCCCGTTATGACCTCTTCGATACTGCTCCATAACAAATTCAATATTTACTTTGCTGTAAACAGCTTGCTTATTATAGTCGATTCTTTTCCGATTGTCAAGTCCTTTCTTTCCTTTTTTTAAAAAAAATTGGCGCTTCCTCTGCCGAAAGCGCCAATTATTTTATGAATCCAATTCCACTACGCAGCTGTCCAGTACCTGCTTGAGGATGGGGGTGCAGGTGGAGCTGCCGGCGCCGCCGCCTTCTACGATGACGATGAAGGCCAGGGGATAGTCCGGATCTTGGGCAAAGCCGGCAAAGAGGGCATCATTATCCCCTTCCCCCTGCTCGGCTGTACCGGATTTGGCTCCGGCATAGAGGCCGCTGAAGTACCACTCGCCGTAGTTATTGACCACGGCATAGTGCATCATCTCCGCCAGGCGATCTGCCGCGGCCTCCGGGAGCAGCCGGTAGGTATTCCCGGGCTTTGCCTCGTAGCGGATGGAATCATCGTAGGTGACCTGCTGCACCAGATAGGGCTCTGCCGCAATGCCGCCGTTGGCGATAGCCCCCATGAGGGTCATGAACTGGCAGGGGTTGATCAAGTCATTATACTGGCCGATGCCCGCCCAGGCGATGCTCTGATGGCCCGCATCCTTCAGGTCGATATTGCCCTTGCGGGTATCGTAGCCATCGAAGGAGAGGCTGTCACAGATCCCCAGCCGCTTGGCATAGTCCGTCAGGGTATCTGCCCCCAGCTCCAGAGCGATCTGGGCAAAGGCTACATTGCAGGAGCGGCAGAGCGCCTCCTGCAGATCCACCTCTCCATGAACACCGTTGCAGACGATCCGTTCGCCGTCCACCTCCAGCTGCCCCTGGCAGAGGAAGCTGCGGGACTCAATGTCCCCGATCTCCTCCAGGGCCGCTGCTGCCGTCACGATCTTAAAAACAGAGCCCGGAATATAGGAAGCGCCTGTAAAACGGTTGACAAAGACAGCCTCAAACTCCGGCGCTTCCTCATCGATAGCAGGAGGATCGGTGGGGTCATAGTTGGGGGACGAGACCATGCAGAGGATCTCCCCGGTGCGGTAGTTATAAACGCCTACCACACCCTTCTTCCCTTCCAGGGCATCCTGCGCCGCTGCCTGCACCCGGGCGCTGAGGGTCAGCTGCATCTGCCCTTCCTTATTCCCGGCAGCGAAGCTGCCGCTGAAGCGGTCATAGCCCATAAGGTCATCGCTGTATTCTTCTAAAATCACACGCTGGATCTGCAGGCGGTTATCCCCCAGCACATGGAGCATGGCCTTACGAAGGGCAGGATCATCGCTGTAGGTTCTGCCCTGATCCTTCTCCATAAGGAAAACACCGCTGCGATCGAGGATGGTGTACTTGTCGCCACCGTAGTCCGGCGTATCTGCCAGGGCCACGGAGCGGTAGGCAGCCCATTTGGAGGCATTGACCCCGTACTGCACCAGGATCACCACCAGACCGCCTAAAAGCACCAGGGCCAGCACCATGGTGAGCCAGGCTCGTTTGGAGAGCTTATTCATCCAGGGTCACCTCCTTGGCATGGACGGTCTTTACCACGAAGCTGGCATCCTGGCGGGTGTCACCGGAGCGGATAAAGGCCAGTAGTCCCCACACGCAGAGCATACTGGAGCCGCCGTTGGACACAAAGGGGAAGGTCACACCGGTTAGGGGCAAGAGATCCATGGTGCCGAATACATTCAAAATCGTCTGGGTCAGCAGCACCGCCGCCGCAGCGCAGGAGGCGATGGTATAGAAGCTGCTGCGGCCCACAGCGCTGGAGCGCACCACAAACACACCCAGGCATACAATGGCAAGGACGGCTGCGATACCGATCATCAGCCCCCATTCCTCGCACACCAGGGCAAAGACCAGATCCGTATCGGAAGCTGCCACATATTTGAGCCAGCCATTGCCACCGCCCAGGCCAAACAGACCGCCGGAGGCGATGCACATCATGGCTCTGACCTGCTGATAGCCGCCATTCATCGGGTCGTCCCAGGCATGCCCCCAGGTATTGAAGCGGCTGAGGACGTGGGGCGGCAGATCCATAAAGAGGAGCAGCAGTACAGCAAAGCCCACCACCGTAGCCACCAGGGAGAGGGTGGCGAAGTTTCCGCCTCGCAGAAGGCAGATGACGAGCAGGGTCACAAAGAAGATCAGCGCTGTGCCGAAATCGTTCATCACCGCCAGGCACAGGCAGATAAAGCCGGTATAGACAATGAAGAGGATCACATTGCGCTTGCTGACGATGCGATCCATGGTGGAGGCACCCACATAGATAAAGCAGAGCTTCACCAGCTCCGAGGGCTGGAAGGACATGGAGCCGATGGAGATCCAGTTTTTGGCGCCGTTGATCTCCTCACCCATGAACAGATTCACCAGCAGCAGCAGGATACCGCCCACCGCTGCAAGATAGCGGAATTTTGCCGCCCGGGGCAGGCTGCGCAGCGACCAGCCGATGACCCCATAGATCACCAGCCCCCCTGCAATGCAGCTGATCTGCTTCATCATCTCCGTAGGCGCACAGCTTGCGATCACGGACAGGCCCAGGGTCGTGAGGAAAAAGGCCAGAGTCTCTACATCAAAGCTCCGGCGGCGCAGCAGGGTCAGGATCAGAAGCAGCGCCCACTCCATGGCCATCAGGATCAAAAAGCCGCCTACGGCAGCAGCAACCACTTCCGGCTTCCGATTCATCCAGAACTGCAGCGCAGTCAAAAGCTGGAATATGCTAAGCAGCAGCAAGGTCAAGCCGGGGCTTACCATACTGGCAGGCCGTGTGCGGTTATGGCGCTGCTCCCGCAGCTCCTCCGCCGTAACGGGGGCCAGGATCATCTCCACACCCCCCAGGGAGATCACATCCCCGTAGTTCAGGGCCTTGACCCGGATCTTCTTGCCGTTGACGGTCACATTGCCCCGGGAGCCGATGTCCGTAACAGACCAGCTGCCATCGTCATAGTGGGTCAAAACAGCGTGGCTTCGGGAGACGGTGGTAAAATTCACCACGATGTCAGAACCCCGGGAGCGGCCGATGATATTCTCCCAATGGGTCACAGGAAGCTGCGTCCCATCCGGCATCACCAGCCAGCCCCAGACCTCCGGCTCCCGCCGGAAGCGGATCAGAGGCTTGGCGCAGCGCCAAAGGATCCAGAGAGCCAGAATGGGAGCAAGAAAGCGCCAGACGATGCCATACACCGTTGCAAAGCCTGCACCGGCATCCTGAAACCAGGCATTTACCGCTTCAAACATGGTCTCTCCCTCCTTTCCTTTCTTGTGCAGAAAAGGGGCTTTTCAGCCCCTTTTATGCTTCGTCATCTTCTTCATATTCCTCTTCTGTCTCTACATTCATATCATAGCCCGGCTCCATAGAGGCAAAGGAGTAATTCGGCGCAGGATCAACCGGGAGATCCTCCACGCATTGCAGAGTATAGTACTGATCTGTGGCCAGCGGATAGCGCTTCTTCGCCAGGCGGCGATCGATGCCATCGGAGATCAGCGAGTAGATCACGGCAAAAACAGGCACACCCAGCAGCATACCACCGAAGCCGAAGATGCCGCCGAAGATCAGAATCGAGGTCAGAACCCAGAAATCGGAGATGCCTAACTTCTCGCCCAGGATGCGGTTCTCGATGATATAGCCATCGATCATCTGCAGGATGATCACAAAGATCACAAAATAAACCGCATTGATGGGCTTATCAATGAGCAGCAGCAGCGTAGAGGGAATGGCGCCCAGGAAGGGGCCAAAGAAGGGGATGATATTGGTCACGGCGATGATCACGGAGATCAGGGGTGCATAGGGCATCCCCAAAATCAGCATGACGATATAGGTGATCACACCCACCAGAAGGGCATCGATGAGCTTACCGATGACATAGTCCCCAAAAATGCGGTTGGTACGGCGGGAAACCTCGAAAATGCGGTTGGCGTGGGAGGTGGTAAACAGGGCAATGGTGATCTTCTTGGCCTGGGAGCAGAGCTTCTTTTTATAGACCAGGATATACACCGCTGCAATGATACCCACAATGGCATTGAAGATCCCGACCACCACGCTGGTCACAGAGCTGGTCACATCCCCCAGCAGAGACCAGACATCCAGCTCCGACAGCCAGGTCTGCAGGCTGCTCAGAATGCTCTCGATCACCTCATAGAGCCAGTCGGCTACCTCCACATCCAGCTTCAGGCCGTTAAGCTTCTCCACAATGGTGAGATAATAGCCCTCTAACTTAGGCAGAAGCTCGGCAACGCTGTTATACAGCGCCTGCCCCACCAGAGGCAGCAATGCACAGATAGCCAGGAGGAACACGATCACCGACACGACCACGGAAACCGAGGTACAAAGCCGCTCGGCGGTCTTTTCCTTCATGGGCTTCTTCCGCTTGTCCAGGAGCTTCCGCATCAGCTTCATGGTGACCTTCATCACAGGGTTCATGAAATAGGCAAAGAGGCAGCCATAGAGAATGGGCGAAATGATCCCGAAGAATTTCATGATCAGGTCATAAAAACCGCTCAAATTGGAGAACACGATCCAGAACAGCGCACAGGCCACAAAAGCCAGGAATGCCGTCAGGCCCCATTTGAAGAATTTCTCGTTGCGGTGCAGCTTCATAGTCTTTCCCTTTCTTTTTCAATCTATTTATAGGATATCACGAAGTTTCTCAATCGTCAAGTATAGAAACTATGCCCGGGTACTTGCATTTTCAGTCCCTTTTATGGTATTGTAAAAGGGAACTCACAAAGGAGGGCATGATTATGGCAAAAAGCGAACGTCAAAAGCTGAAGCTGCTGTATCTGCGGGACTATCTGCGGCAGAACACGGACGAAGCCCATCCGGCCACCGTACAGCAGCTGATCGATTATTTAGAGAGCAAGGACATCCGTGCGGAGCGGAAGAGCATCTACAATGACATCCTGGCCCTGAACGAGTACGGCACGGAGGTGCTCCACCGCCGGGGCAAAAACGGCGGCTATTACGTCTCCCAGCGGGATTTCCAGCTCTCGGAGCTGAAGCTGCTGGTGGATGCCGTCCTCTCCTCCCGTTTCCTCACAGCGAAGCAGTCCATGGAGCTGATCCGCAAGCTGGCCTCCCTGTCCAGCAGCCATGAAGGAGAGCTTCTGCGCCGTGAGATCGTGCTGGCAGGCAGGGTCAAGACCCAGGATGACAATATTTTTGCTAAGGTAGATGCGATCCACGAGGCCATCGCCAAAAATAAGAAGATCTGCTTCCGCTACTTTGACTGGGGCGTGGATCGGAAGAAGCACTACCGTCCCAAGTCCTATATCGCCAGCCCCTATGCCCTGCTGTGGGATGACGAAAACTACTACCTGATCGCCGACTCTTCCCGTCACGGTCTGACCCACTACCGGGTGGATAAGATGGAGGAGCTGTTTGTCTCCCAGGATGCACGGGAGTTCACCCAGGAGGCAAAGGAGTTTAACCCCGCCCGCTACTCCACGGAGGTCTTCGGTATGTTCCGGGGCGAGCGGAAGCAGGTAAAGCTGCGGTTGGAGAACTCCCTGGCCGGTGTGGTGGTGGATCGCTTTGGCAAGGAGATCATGATGATCCCCGATGGAGAAACCCACTTTGTGCTGACCGTCAGTGTCGCCCTCTCTCCCAACTTTTTCGGCTGGGTGGCAGGCTTCGGCGGCAGAGCGGCCATTCTCTTCCCCAAGAGCGCCGTCAAGGCCTATCGGGAGCTGTGTCAGGCGGCTCTGGATGCCCTGCCCGAGGGCTGAAATACCGGGTGCCTCCCCCGGTCAAGGGCATTGAGCAGCACATAGCCCAGCGCCCCTACGGTCTCGATCAGCATATCGTTCATGGTATCGATCAGGCCAATGTCCAGATAGCCCTCCATGGGCATACCATTGACAGTAACAGACTCGATCCCCTTTATGTGTCCCAGCTCCCCCAGCTGACCGCCAATCAGATAAGAATGGATCTGGGTAAGATAGGTGTCGTTCTGCATATCCATGGCAAAAAGCCGGTCGGCAGCGTACTCGAAAAACTCCCACAGCACCGCCACCGCCATAGAAAAGCACAGCGCAAAAATTGCCGCAAGCGCAGGAGAGAGGCTATTACCACGGTTGAGATGCTGCGCCAAAAACAGCCCCAGCATGGCAAAAAATACACCTCCGGCGCAGTGCAGCAGTTTATCCCACCAGGAGGTCAGATGGTAAAGGCGGTAGCCGTCACCCAGGAGAGGCCCCAGGGCATAGGCCAGCATAAAGAAGTACACCGGCAGGGCAATGCTGCAGCAGAAATGCTTCTCCACACCCAGGGGAATGGCCAGAAGGATCACGGTCAGCAGCGCCAAGAGGCCGCAGAGCAGTTTCCTCCTGGCGAAGAGCCAAATCGCCGAACCAACACAGAACAGCTGGCAAAGCAGCATGACCACAACCTTGATCCGCCATTTTTTCGGCTTTGATTTCCATTTTTCAGCCATCTTCATAGACACGCAGTCCCCTCATCATAATTCATCCATTATTATATCGTCTCTATTCTGACAAAAATAGAAATTCCGTGTAACAAATCTGTGAATAAGTCCACCCAACCACCGTTATTTCGTAAGGCTTTTGGCGAATTCGTACTGCCTGCACGAATTCCCCCGGATCGCCTGAAAGGCGATCCGACCCCCTTTAACAAGGTGGTCTTTGGTGCAGGCAAACTGTTCGGCAAATTTCTGCTTGACGGGAGGTGCAGGAGCTTCGGCTGCATATGTCAAGTGCGCTTTACACATAGCTACAAAAAGAGGTCACCTCGTTTTGAGGTGACCTCTTTGTCTGCACTTACAGGATGGCTGCGATGGCTGCGCCGATCTCTTCCACGTTCAGTTCTTCCGCTCCGCCGTTGTCGCATTTCACCGCCACATTGGGGTCGATGAGCAGCTGCGCCAGCACGGGAAGATGGTACTCCCCCGCTACCCGCTCCAGGTGGCTGTCACCGAAGATCTTATGCTTCTGACCGCAGTCGGGGCACTTGAAATAGCTGTAGTTCTCCACCAGGCCCAGCACGGGAATATGCATCATATTGGCCATTTTTACGGCCTTGGACACGATCATGGACACCAGATCCTGAGGAGAGGTGACGATGATCACACCGTCAATGGGCAGAGACTGGAATACCGTCAGAGGCACATCGCCGGTGCCGGGAGGCATATCCACGAACATATAGTCCACATCCTCCCAGATCACATCCGTCCAGAACTGCTTGACCGCACCGGCAATAATAGGACCTCGCCAGAGAACGGGATCGCTCTCGTTATCTAAAAGCAGGTTGATGGACATGATCTGCACGCCGCCCTTGCTGATGGCGGGGTAGATCCCCTCGTCTGTAGCGCCTTCGCACTCGTCCACACCGAAAGCCTTGGGAATGGAGGGGCCCGTAATATCCGCATCCAGGATCGCCGTACGCTTGCCCAGACGCTGCATGGCAGAAGCCAGCATACAGGTAACGGTACTCTTGCCCACACCGCCCTTACCGGAGACGACGGCAATGACCTTCTTTACCTTGGACTTTTCATTTAATACAGCCAGCAGGCTCTCCTGCTTACGGTCTGCGCAGCTTTCGCCGCAGGAGGAACAATTTCCGCTGCAAGAACTACTCATAGTACAAATCTCCTTTGGTTTTCGTTATCCAGATTATTATAGTCCCCATAAACAGCCCTGTCAAGTGGGGGGCTTTGCACTGCCTTTGGTTTTATTTTTCCAGTTCGGTCTGGGCCTGCTCCCATTGCTCCATCAGGCTCTCCAGAGCGGCCTCCTGCTGCTCTTTTTCGGCGCTGAGGCGGAGAAGCTCCTGATAATCCGTGGCGGCCTGCTCCAGCCGGATATCCAGATCGGCTAACTCCTGCTCCTTAGCATCGATCTCCCGTTCCAGGCGGCGGATCAGCTTCTCCAGCTCCTTGCTGCCGGAGGGGAGCTTGGGGGCTTTTTCCTTTTTCTTGGGGGTCTGAAGCTTCTGGGCGGCCTCATGCTCCTTGATGGAGCGGTACTTGGCATAGCCCCAGGGGAAGTCCCGGATCCTGCCATCCTCCAGCTCCCAGACGCGGGTGGCGAATTTATCCACAAAATAGCGGTCGTGGGACACGAAGATCAGGGTTCCCTCGTACTCGTCAATGGCGCATTCCACCCACTCTCTGGAGGCCACATCCAGATGGTTGGTGGGCTCGTCCAGGATCAGGAGGTTGATCTTCTCATCCATGAGCATACACAGCCGCAGACGGGACTGCTCACCGCCGGAGAGGGTGCCTACGGTCTTGAACACATCCTCGCCGGAGAAGAGAAAGGCACCCAAGCGGTCACGGGCACTCTGAGGGGTGCAGTTCTTCTCGTAGAGCATGGTGTCGTAGAGAGTTCGCTCCGGGTGGGCGAAGTGGATCACCTGGGGCAAGTAGGCGGATTTTACCGTGGGGCCAAACTTGATCTTACCCTCGGCGGCCAGCTCGCCCAGCAGCACCCGGATGAAGGTGGTCTTGCCGCTGCCGTTATCCCCCAGAAGGGCAATGCGCTCGCCGCCCTTGACCGTCAGCTCCACATCGGAGAAGAGGGTGCGGTCACCGAAGCCCTTTTTTAAGCCCTTGACGCTCAGCACCTCGTCACCGAAGAACTCCTTCTCACCGAAGCGGGCACGGAGCGTCTTCTCCGTCCGTGGGCGCTCGGTTTTTTCAATGCGCTCCATGCGGTGCTGAATGGACATGGCACGTCGGTAGAGCACACGATTGTTAATGCCCCAGCCTTTCATACGCTCTAAGGTGTAGCCCAGCTGCCGCAATTTGGCCTGCTCCTGCTCATACTGCTTCAGCTGGCGGTTAAAGCGCTCCTGCTTTTCCTGCAAATAGAAGCTGTAGTTGCCGCTGTAGAACTCGGCCTTGCCGGCGGAGATCTCGATGATGCGGTCCACCACCCGATCCAGGAAATAGCGGTCATGGGAGATGGTCAGCACCGTACCCTTGAATTTCAGGATATAGTCCTCCAGCCACTCCACGCTCTTTAAGTCCAGGTGGTTGGTGGGCTCGTCTAAAAGGAGGATATCGGTTTTCTCCAGTAGCAGTCTGCCTAAGTTCACACGGGTCTTTTCGCCCCCGGAGAGGCGCTCAAATTCCTGCTGCCGCATAGAAGCGGGGATGCCCAGGCCGTTGCAGATCTTGTCGGTCTGGGTGTCCTGCTCGTAGCCGCCCTGGGTCAGGTAGCTATTGCTCAGGCGGTCATATTCATCCAGCCATGCCTTAGGGGCGCTGGCGGTGAGCTTTAAGGCCAGCTGCTCCATCTTCCTGCGGATGGCCTCCAGGGGGGCAAAAGCGGTCTTCAGCACATCCTCCACAGTGTAGCCCCTGGGATAATGGGGGATCTGGGAGATGAGCCCCAACTTCTTGCCGGAGGCCAGGACGATCTCGCCCTCATCGGGGAAGATCTCACCGGTCAGGAGGCGGAAGAGGGTGGTTTTTCCGCAGCCGTTTCGCCCCATAATACCCACGCACTCGCCCTCGTGAATGTCAAAGCTCATGCCGTCCAGCAGCACCGAGCCCACCTCAAAGGACTTGACCAGATCTCTTACTGATATATCAACCATAGTTTTCTCCGTATCGTTTCAAAAATTCCTCACGGCTCAGCATCAGGTTCAGCGCCTGCAAAAAGGCATTGGCACCCAGATGCTCCGGCAAAAGCAGCTCCTTCTGCAGGGCTTTGCGTTTGGCGCTGCTATCCTTACCGCCGGAAAGGCCGGCGAGAAATAAGTCTGTCTTGGTAATGGAGTCTCGTTTTTCGCCCTGCTCCGTCCAGGCGGCGCCTGCATTGCGCAGGGCGGTACAGAGGGTCTCAGGATCCATACCCTCTACCCCGAGCTTACCCTCCCTGCCCGGCTGCGCTTTGCGCTTCTCCTTGCCGGGGACATCGGGGATATAGGCATGATACACATTCTCTTTGGGAAGGGCGCTTTTGAGATAGTTGCGGATCACAAAACCTGCACCATCGGAATCCGTCAGGATGATCAGCCCACGCTGCTGCGCCACCCGGCGCAGAAAGGCCAGGAGCTTTTTGTCCTTCATGATACCGAAGCCCCGGGTCTCGAAGATGGGGGCATCCACGATCTGGGAGAGGGTGTTTTTGTCATAGCGCCCCTCTACCACGATTGCCTGCTCCAGATGGATCATTTCCTTGCCTCCTGTGCCAGCTGCAGGATCAGCATCTGGGCTAAGGTCTCGCCGGTATCGTAGGAGGTTTTGATCCGGTAGTCGGTCTCGGCGCAGAGCCGCACTGCCTCCCGGCAGAATTCTTCGGAAAAGCGCCTGGCCTGGGTCAGGATCTTTCCAGCCGCATAAGGTGCGATACCGCAGATCGAAGCCAGCTCCTGGGCTCCCCTGCCCTGGGCCTGCAGCGCCTTGGCGGCATAGAGCCTGCGCATCTGGGCACCGATGGCGGCCACAATGGGAATGGGATCCTCCTGCATCTTAATCAGGGTATTCAGCTTCAAAAGCGCCTGATCAAAGGTCTGCTGCCCCAGGGCATCGGTGATCTGGAATACCACCGCATCCAATGTAGGCTCCACCACCGCATCGATATCCCCACGGACGATCTGCTCTGCCCCGGAAAAGGCACAGATCTTGCTGATCTCCCCATGGAGACGGGTCATGGACAGGCCGCTGAGAGAGATCAGATAGTTGCAAAGCTCCGGAGAGATACTCTTTCCGGCATCGTGGAAATGGCGGGCGATCCAGGGACGGAGATCCGTCTCGGATTGGTAGACAAACTCTACCAAAACTGCCTTGTCCTGCAGCAGCTTCCAGAGCTTCTGCTTCCGCTTATCGGGCTTGAAGTCCAGGTAGTCCAGCACCAGGCAGCAGTGGCCCGGCAGATCCGACAGAGCTGCCATGAGCTGCTCCTGCTCCTCCTCTGCAAAGAGATCCACATCCTCCACCAAAATCAGGCTGCGCTCCGCCATCATGGGCAGCGTCTCCAGGGCATCGTAGAGAGCAGAGAAGGAATAGGTCTCCGCTGTCAGGCGGTGAAAATTGAAATCCGCTGTAAATTCATCGGTGAGGATCAGCTTCTTCAGCCGCTCCAGGTAGTAGCGGCGCAGATAGTCCTCTTCCCCGTAAAAAATATAAAAACAGCCGGGATTTTTCTGTTTTATGTCATTTTTTAGCTGTAAGAAACCGGAATTTCCGGTCGATTCCTTTTTTGCCATAGGATTTACCTCGTGATGGTGATCTCCCCGTGGAGATCTGTTCGGTAGACCGTGGCGCCGATGGCGGCAATGCGGTCCAGTACCTCCTGGGTGGGATGGCCGTAGCTGTTCCGGCCCACGCAGATCAGCACCGTCTCCGGACTCGTTGCCTCCAAAAGCTCCGAAGAGGTGGAGTATTTGGAGCCGTGATGTCCGGCGATCAGCACCTCGATATCCGGGAAGGAATAACGCTGCAGCAGCCTGCGCTCACTGTCTGCATCCATATCGCCTGTAATCAGTATATCATACTCTCCGTAAGACATCAATGCACTGACGGAAGCATTTTTTACATCTTCCTCCGGCGGATAGAGCCGGATCGTCACCGGATCAAAGGAGATGGTCATAGGTTCACGGACAAAGAGCAGCCGGGTTCCCTGACGGGAAGCCTGCCGCAAAATGGCCTGCCGCTCGGGGCTCTCCAGATCCGTATCCGGAAGGATCAGGCAGCTCACCTCCACACGCTCCATCAGATGAAGCACACCGCAGCTGTGATCGGCATCATAATGGGTGAGCACCAGGAAATCCACCTGCCCATCTCCCTCCATCAGAAGCTTCCGTGCCAGCAGCTCGCCGCCCTCCTCTTCCATATCGCCGCCGCAGTCCACCACCAGGGTCACATCCCGGCTCTGAAAGACCGTACACTGCCCCTGGCCCACATCCATAGCCGTAAAGCGGAACGCCGAACGGTCTACGGTAGAGAGGCCGAGGCAGAGCATCAGTCCCACCCCAAGGCAGCCCAAAAAGACGGACTTGTGGCACTGCCGCCGCAGCAGCAGAAACACACCGAAAAGCACATAGGCAAAGACCAGCCAGATGATCACATAGGGACTATTGGTATAGACAGCACTATAGGGCACATCGGCAAAAAGTCCTGCCGCCCGAAGGATCAGACGGATGGGCCAGGCCAGAAGCCAGCCTGCAGCAGCACCCAGGGGCTGATACAGGAAGGCCGCCATGCAGGCCAAAAAGCTCAGAGTAAAGACCAGGCTGACCAGCCACAGAAGCAGCAGATTGCTCACGGGGGAGATCAGGCTGATGGTGCCAAAATGGTAAGCCACGAAGGGTGCAGTGGCAACCGTAGCCCCCAGGGTGGTCGACAGGGCAGACGCGGCGGTGTAGATCAGCCGCAGAAGCAGACGGCGCTGCTTTTTCTTAGCAGCCTCCGCCCGGAGCAGCCGAAGGAAGCCCTGCTGAAAATAGGGGGCAAAGAGGAAGATCCCCACCATTGCACCAAAGGAGAGCTGCAGGCTCACATTGGCAATGGCCCAGGGGTTCTGCAGCAGAATAACCCAGAGGGCAAAGCTCAGGGAGGTAAAGGAGTCGTTCTCCCGCTTCAGCAGGGGCGCAAGGAGCAGCAGACTGTTCATAAGAACCGCACGGGTCACAGAGGGCGTAAAGCCCAGCATGGCAGCGAAGAACAGCATCACCGCCAGGCAGAAGCCGGCTGCGATCCGTTTTCTGCCCCGGAAGAGGAACAGCACCAGACTCATCAGCAGGGACACATGCATACCGGATACGGCTACCACATGGGAGATGCCGCTGATAGAAAGGTCATTTTTCTGCCCATAGCTCAGGCCGCTCCGCTCACCCGTAAGCAGTGCCAGGGCAAAGCCCTCGGCATCTTCGGGAAAAACATCCCGGATCTTCTGTTGCAGCAGAGTGGCTGCATAGGCAGGCCAGAGGGACAGGGGCAGCTTCTCCGGCCGCTGAATCTTGACTCTGCCCACCTGAGAGCCCATGAGAGAGATATCCCGGGATTGATAATAGAGGTTCCCCTCTTCTGAAGTTCCCCGTGAGACATCCAGCACCTCCGCCTTCAGCTCCAGGCGGTCTCCCAAGGAGATCTCCTCCGGCGCTACATCCAGGTACAGCAGGATCCTGCCGCCATCCAGCTTTGCCGTGACCCGGCAGCCGTAGTCCGTTGGCTCCGGCTCAGAGATCACCGTACAGGACAGGGCGGTCAATTCCCCCACATAGCTGCGGAGAGGGCGGATATTCTGGTATTCGTAAGCCCAGGTCCAAAGCAGGCCGAGGGCAGCGCCCAGGGCCGCAATGCGGCAGACCTTGACTCCCTTACCGGAAAAGAAAAACAGGACTCCCCCACTCAGGAGCAGCACAGCACCGATCACAAGGGCAAGCAAAGGCGAGAGCAGCCAGATATAGATCGCCGCCGCTGCCGCAAAGGCAGCGCAGAAGATGGCTAATTTTCGCACCGGCTGTTCCCACCTTTCTGAAAAATGGGGTGGACAGCCGCCCACCCCATCTGAAACTCAGTTAAAAGAACCTAAGGTCTTGCCGCCCAAGACATGGAAGTGCAGATGATGCACCGTCTGACCGGCATCGGCACCGCAGTTGGTCACCACACGGAAACCGTCGGAGAAGCCCATGACAGAGGTCAGCTTGCGGATCACGCCAAAGATATGGCCGATCAGGGCCTCCTGCTCCTGGTAGATCTTGTTGGCGCCGGTGAGATGCTCCTTGGGGATCACCAGGAAATGCTGGGGCGCCATAGGGGCGATGTCATAGAAAGCCAGGCACAGTTCGTCCTCATAGATCTTCTTGGAAGGGATCTCTCCCGCAATGATCTTGCAGAAAATACAATCACTCATATCAAATCTCCTTACTTGGCGTTGGCTTCCACAAAGTTATCGGCCAGGGCCAGAGCATCGTCCAGCTTGGTGGCATTCTTGCCGCCGCCCATGGCGGAATCGGGCTTGCCGCCGCCGCTGCCGCCGCAGGCTGCGCAGACTTCCTTCACCAGGAGGCCGGCCTTCAGGCCACGGGCCACAGCATCCTTGCCGCAGACCGCCAGGATGGAGATCTTCTCACCCTGCTTGCTGGCCAGAACAGCGACCAGATCGGGAGCCTTGTCTCTCAGCTGGTCTCCCATCTTGCGCAGATCGGGCACAGCCAGATTATCCAGAACGCAGGTCAGCACACGCAGGCCCTTTACATTCCGGGCGGAGAAGAGCACACGGTCTACCTCGCCGCTGGTGAGCTTATCCTTCATCTTCTCCAGATTCTGCTTCAGCTCCTTGACCTCCTGCATGAGGCTGTGGGCACGCACCAGCAGATCCTTGGGGGTGGTTTTCAGCTCCTCGGCAGCATTGAGGATCACACGGTTAAAGTTCTCCATCTGCTTGAGGACGTTCTTGCCGGTGTAAGCCTCGATACGGCGGACACCGGAGGCAACAGAGGCCTCGGACATAATGCGGAAGGGGCCGACCTTGGCAGTATTATCCAGGTGGGTGCCGCCGCAGAACTCCATAGAGTCCTCGCCCATCTTGACCACACGGACGGTATCGCCGTACTTCTCGCCGAAGAGGGCGGTAGCACCCAGCTTCTTGGCCTCTTCTACGGGCAGAACCAGGGTCTCGACCGTCTCGCCCTTAAGGATCATATCCATGATCTCGCTGCCCACAGCGGCCAGCTCCTCGGCGGTAACGGCGGAGAAATGGGTAAAGTCAAAGCGCAGATGGTCGGGCTCTACCAGAGAGCCGGCCTGATGGCAGTGCTCGCCCAGCACACGGGTCAGAGCGGTCTGCAGCAGGTGGGTGGCGGTATGGGCACGGCAGATGGCCTTGCGGCGCTCTAAGTCGATGGAGACGTGGCACCGGTCGCCCAGCTTGATGATGCCGGACTTCACTACGCCGTAGTGCATATATTTGCCGCCCTTGTTCTTCTGGACGTCATTGACCTCGAAGATGCCATTGGCAGTCTCGATGGTACCGTGGTCGGCGATCTGGCCGCCCATCTCGGCATACATGGTAGTCTGATTCAGAACCAGAATGGCCTCGGCACCCTGGCCGATCTCCTCCCGATGCTCCTCTTCGGAGACGATGGCAAGGACGTTGGCATCGGTCTCGGTGGCATCGTAGCCAACGAACTCGGTCTCGGGGATCTCCTGGCCGAAGTCAATACCGGCCCAGCCCAGGTCGCCCAGGGCCTTGCGGGCCTCACGGGCACGAATCTTCTGCTCCTGCATATATTTCTTGAAGCCCTCCAGATCCACTTCCATACCCTCTTCCTTGGCCATCTCGATGGTCAGGTCGATGGGGAAGCCGTAGGTATCATAGAGCTTGAAGGCATCGGCGCCGGAGAAGGTGGTCTCGCCCTGCTCCTTGTGGGCCTGGAGCATTTCGCTGTAGATCTTCATGCCACCATCAATGGTCTTGGCGAAGTTTTCCTCCTCCACACGGACCACACGGATGATATAATCCGCACGCTCGCGGAGGTCGGAGTAGTGGCCCTCATTCTCCCGGATGACCGTGGGAACCACGTCGCAGAGGAAGGGCTTATTGACACCCAGAAGCTTGCCGTGACGGGCAGCACGGCGGAGCAGACGGCGCAGCACATAGCCACGGCCCTCGTTGGAAGGCAGAACGCCGTCGCAGATCATAAAGGTAGAGGCACGGATATGGTCGGTGATGACACGGAGGGACACGTCCTTCTCACGGCTCATGCCGTAGGAAGCGCCGGTGATGGCGGTGACCTGATTGGTGATGTTCATGACCGTATCCACATCGAAGAGGCTGGGCACATCCTGGCAGGCCACGGCCAGACGCTCCAGACCCATGCCGGTATCGATATTCTTCTGGGCCAGGTCGGAGTAGTTGCCCTGGCCGTCGTTGTCGAACTGGCTGAAGACGTTGTTCCAGACCTCCATATAGCGGTCGCAGTCGCAGCCTACGGTGCAATCGGGCTTGCCGCAGCCGTACTTCTCGCCACGGTCATAGTAGACCTCGGAGCAGGGGCCGCAGGGGCCGGAGCCATGCTCCCAGAAGTTATCAGCCTTGCCGAAGCGGTAGATGCGGCTGGGATCGATGCCGATCTCCTTGTGCCAGATCTCGAAGGCCTCATCATCATGCTCATAGACAGAGGGGAAAAGACGATCCTCTTCCAGGCCGCAGACCTTGGTCAAAAACTCCCAGCACCAGGCAATGGCTTCGTGCTTGAAGTAGTCGCCGAAGGAGAAGTTGCCCAGCATCTCAAAATAGGTGCCGTGGCGGGCGGTGTGGCCGATGTTGTCGATATCGCCGGTACGGATGCACTTCTGGCAGGTGCAGACACGGCGGCGGGGCGGCACCACCTCGCCCTTGAAATAGGGCTTCATGGGAGCCATGCCGGAGTTGATCAGCAGCAGGGATGCATCATTCTGGGGAATGAGAGAGAAACTGGGAAGGCGCAGGTGTCCCTTCTCTTCGAAGTAGGACAGGAACATCTCTCTGAGTTCGTTTACGCCGTACTTTTTCGTTGCCATGGATAATCCTCCAATAAAAAAATATACCCCACCCACACAATAGGGGCGAGGTTTGATCGCGGTACCACCCTAATTTACCGCCAGAGGCGGCATCTTAGCCATCTTGTAACGGAGATGAACCGTCCTGCTCCTCGCAGGCTGCTCGGAAGTGGCTGTCTGTGGGTCTGGGCTGCGGGGCTCACACCCTCCCCCGCTCGCTGAAGCTCTCGGCACAGATCGGCTTCCTCAACGCAATTTTAGCGTGGATATTTTAGCAAGTTTTCCGTACTTTGTCAACCGTTTTGCCACAATTATTTGGCGAAAAAGCGGCAAAAGGCCGCCGGAATCGCCGCACAGCGGCATAAATTGGGAATCCTTGCGAATTTACGGAAAAACAGCACCGAAACAACGACCGGCGGATCAGGAAATCCTGATTCACCGGTCGGTTCCTCTTTTTGAAATTGGCGTTCACTTGGGCAGGATGACCCGGAAGGTACTTCCCTTCCCCTCCTCGCTCTCTACCTCGATAATACCGTCGCAGAGCTGGACGACGTGCCTGACCAGGGGTAAGCCCAGGCCGTTGCCGCTGCTGTTATGGGAGGGATCTGCCTGGTAGAATTTATCGAAAATCCGTTCCTGAACCTCCCGGCTCATACCGCAGCCCTCGTCGGTGACGGTGAACACCACG
>JAFQCY010000099.1 GCA_017399355.1 Oscillospiraceae bacterium | reverse complement strand
CGGTGAGGGTCCACCTGTTCCCATCCCGAACACAGAAGTTAAGCTCACTTGCGCCGACGATAGTTGCCGGGCGACTGGCCGTGAAAATAGGTAACGCCAACACTGAAAACCTCCACAGAACTGTGGAGGTTTTTCTTATATTTACACGGAGATGATGTTATGAAACCTTATACTATTGCGGGTATTCTGTACACGTTATCTTGTTTTCCTATGACAGTCCACCGGCCTGTATGAAATTGTCACGCTTTTTCAAATTGATTTTGTTGCGTCTCCGTTTTACAATATAGTCAGATCATGTATGATGATTATATTTGAAACGGAGTTTTATTATGAATAATGAATTATTGCGCGACGAAAGCTATACGATTGGACAAGTTGTTATGATGACCGGTCTGACAGATCGCACGATTCGGAACTATTTATCTCTGGGCTTTTTGGATGGTGAGAAGCAGGATGGTCAATGGCGCTTTACTGCGGAGCAGCTGGAGGTATTTATGCGCCATCCCTCTGTAAAACCCAGTATTTCTGCGAAGAAGAATGCACTGATATTTGATTTTCTTGCAGATACTTACAATCAGGAGAGGGAAGCCTGCCTCGTGCTAAGTATTCCTAAGGAGGATAAGACGGCAGCCATGACCTTCTTTTGCAAGGAAATCTCAGAGGGTGACTATCAGGATATCCGGTTTTCCTATGACGGTTTCGAGCATTCCGGACGTATCATCCTGAGAGGCTCCTTCTCCGATGTTCTTCGTCTGAGCAATGCCTTTGCCCATTGCAGAAAATAATATAAGCCGCCTGTCCCAAGTATACTGGGCAGGCGGCTATTGCTCTTAATAAATAAATAATCCGGCAAGATTACTCAGGACCAAGAGAAGCAGGAAAATCGAAAAAATGATACTCATGATTCTGTCCGTTTTCCTCTTTTTGAAGCAGCTGAAAACCAGTGCCAGTATTGCAGTTGCAAAAGAAAGCAAGAGTGGGAGCAGCGTTAAAACCCAGGAAGTGGTCATCGTTTTCTCCAGCAATGTGGAAAAAATGAAACTCATATTGAAACTAAAGAGAAATAATGCACCGACCAAACTGGATAGTGCATAGGGGAACTTTTTGTTCAATCTGACCTTTGGATCAAAGAAGTGCACTGCAGCTGAGTTTGGAGGGAGGAGACGATGCTCCAAAATATGGAAAGTCGTTTCTGCTGCAAAAACAAATGCTTTCTTTTCCTTCACGGGATACAGTTCAATGTCGTCAATTTTCAATTCGTTTTTCCGTATCAGCCGGTCTTCTTCCCACGCTTCTGAATAAAGGGTATTCCCATGGAACAGGTAGACCCGTCTTATGTCCGGCTTCATTGTTGCCAGATCACGGCACCCCTTTTTATATGTTGAGCGTGATCTCAGCGTGTTATACAGGGCCAAGGTACCTAATACGATATTAAAAATATGGAAGACAAGATCCGCTCTAATGATAAGCATTATCAGGGCCATGGCCAGGGCAGTGGCCAAAGCGATAACATCCGGTTTTAAATAGTACCAGCTACAGCTCTTCCAATAAGGTAGGATCGTCTCTCCGTCCATGGGAATAATATAGCGTTCCCCGGGGACAAAGGGCTCCGGGGTGTCCAGAAGCTGATCGATCGTGACGGAGAAAAAATGCCTTACAGCCGTAAGCTGCGCTGCGGTAGGCTCTTCACGGTTTTCCAGCCAGGCTTGTACCGTGCCTTCGGGCAGGGATAGCTCTTTTGCAAGCTGTGCTGCCGTCAGACGGTGGAGCTGCATCAGAGTCCATAGGTTTTGAGCAAAATGCAAGGCAGACACCTCCCCTTAAACAAGAAATGCGATGAGCATGGCGATCAAAGCGGCCAGGAAAAACAGTGGTGGAAAGAATTGACTGTGGTATAGTTTGCAACCTCGGCGGCTTAAAAGGGCAAGGCATAAATAGCCAAGGGAGAAGATCAGCGCAAAGACCCAAATCGGCAGAAACGGAGCCTGAATTCCGGAGATCAGGATCAGGAAATCGGCTAAAATCAATAGCAACGAAGCCGTAGCGAGCAGCTGCATAATGACATATAGAATCCGCGGGAAACGGGCAGCCAGCTTTTTCTGCTCAGAGAGGAAGCTGTACAAACAGGAGTCCGGAGGGATAATGGATTTCGGAATGTCATAAATCCTACTGCTGCTGCAGAAAATCTCATGGGTTGGGGTGCTGATCACATCCATAAGCTCTCCTTTTTCGCATTCCGTGCGATCGACAAGTGCGCCCTCCCTCCATTTTTCGGTAACAACAAGGGTATCGCTGCAGGAGAGCGAAGCCCACTGGTCGGGAACATTTCTCCGTTCTTCTGCATCCCGATAATCCTTCCTTAGTGACAGATAGCCTCGGATCAATCGAATGATTATAGGAAGCAAAGGAAAGTATAGTGCTGCGGTACTCCCAAAAGGAAGTGCTGTGAAATACAGTACCGTCACCAGGACGAAACCTGTAATAACACTCAGCAACAGACCACAAAGAGGGATTTTCTTAAACTCCCGACAGATATACTTGGACTCGTCTGCTTGAAAGGGAAGGACATAATGCTCGGTATTTTCGGTCTTTTGCTCCCGCAGCAGTTCCTCTATTGTGACGGAGAAGAGCTGCTTCAAGCCGCTGAGTTGTGTGATTCCCGGTTCACTGCTACCATCAAGCCAGGATGCCACAGTATCCTCGGAGACGGCAAGATCCCGAGCCAGCTGTGCTGTGGAGACATGATGCTGCTCCATCAGATAGGAAAGATTTTGTGCTAATGCCATAATCGTACACCTCCTCATACGACAAGTGTAACATATATACGTTTCAATTACAAGCCAAATTTATAAATCTTACTTCAAGCTTCTGGCACGGGCGACCTTGCTCCTGGGTTGCTCCTTCAGGCCGTAGGTTTCACATAGATAACGCACCAGCTGCAGCATCTCCTCCGGCGCTCCCTTGTAGAGCTCAAGCTCCGCTTCGCACAGGGACATCGTCTCGGTCTTGCCCAACAGCAAGCCCTGATCGCAGGCCAGCTCTGCCTCGCTGCCATCGGGGAAGCGGAGCATTTTATGCCGCCGCAGGAATTTTGCGCCGCAGACGGGCTCGATATCCCCGGCTCCGTAGAGATAAAGCAGCTCCAAAGGCGCACCGTCCTCGACCAATGCAGTAATGGCTTGATCGTCCAGCACCTTGCCGATGATCTGCCATTCCCCACGGGTATGGCGCTCACCGGTGGGGGTTTTTACGCAGATCACAGAGACCTCCCCCTCTTGGCGGCGGCGCAGTGTCCAATGCCGCTGAGAGAATCGATGGTCAGGGGAGTCAAAATACTCCGTATGCATTGCGGTTTCATGGAACTCCTCCGTGGAGAGTGTCTCGATCCGTGGATCAGCCATGATTTTTTTCAATAACCCGGGATCTCCAACCTGCAGCTTATATTCCAGTTCCTTACCCATAGAACTCGCCTCCTTTTTCTCATCATAGCATATCCGGCTGCTTCTGTCAAATTCAGCATATTCATTTCCGCTCCTATTTCCCGACAGAAGTTTTTGCTCCAAAATGATAAAATCCTGGAAGATCAATTCCGGGAGGGAACTGCAATGAAAGAGAGCATGGCAAAGCACCCTTTGCCAAGGTCGGGAAACCGCCTTCGTCCTGTCATCCGGGGAAGGGGCAGAACACTTTTCCGGGGCCTTGCGTGCGCTGTAGCTGCCTTTGTCCTGAGCGGGGCAAAGCTGCTGGGCGCCCCCGTTCCCATGGCCGCCTGCCTGATCGGGGCCTTCCATCCCGGCTTCAGCAGCTTGTGCGCTGCGTTGGGGGCGGCAGGTGGGTATCTGGCCTTTACCGGCGGTACTTCCTGTGCGGAGCTGGTGATCCTGAGCTTGCTGCTCCTGGCTGCCGTTGTGGTATTCCAGGGAACGGAGCTACCGCAAAAAATATGGTTTTTCCCTCTGATGAGCGCAGCGCTCTGGGGACTGCTTCGTGGCATTGGCCTGCGGTCTGCAGAGGAGCTTCCCCAATGGCTACTGCAGATGGGGCTCTGTGCGTGCAGCTCCGCTGTGTTTCGCAGAGCGGTGATCCGGGATCGACGGGCTATGCTCGTCGGCGGAGCGGCTATTCTATGGGGGCTGGCCTCTTTGCCGCTGCCGGTGAACCTGGGGCTGTTATTGGGCAGCGCCCTCTGTGTCTCCCTGGGGACTCCGCAGCTGGCGCTTGCCCTTGGGCTTGCGCTGGATCTGACGGGACTGGAGCCCTGCTGCGCCGTGATGGCCTTCTGCCTGCCGGTGATCCTGCTGCAAAAGCTTCGCAAAAGGGAAATGCCTCTCTATGCCCTTGGATTTTTGCTTCTGAGCAGCTTGATTATACTGCTGTTTTCTGCGGCGCCGGCGGCAAACTGCCTTTGCCTGGGCGCAGGGACGGCGCTGGGGATGATCGTACATAAGCTGCCGCAGCTTCATCAGGCAGCGGCAGAGGCTGTGCCGCCTGAGCGGGGGACACGTCTGCACGCTGCGGCCAAGGTGCTGCGCCTTTTGCGGCAGCAGCTGCCCCAAGAGGCAGAATGCCCCTGCGAGAGCGAGGCCGAGAGCGTGTATGACGGCGCTGCTGAGCGGGTATGCCGATGCTGCGAGCGCTTTCGCCGCTGCTGGGGCGATCGGATCCATGAGACCTGCAATGCTCTGAACAGCGCAGCCCGTGGGATCATCACCGCAGGAACAGCCAAAGCAGAGGACTTTCCCCCGGAGTTCCGGGAGCAATGCTGCCATTTAGAGGGTTTTGTCACAGCTGTGAATCAGGAGCTGGAGGGGATGCTCTTCCGCAGGCAGTACCGAATGCGCCTACGGGAATGCGCTCTGGTTGTAGCCCAGGAGCTGAGCTGCCTGGAGGATTATTTGCTGTCCTCCTCCACATCCGGAGAGCTGTACCGGGCGGGGATGGATGCTTACCTGCCGGAGATCGGCCTTTGCAGCTTCGGGAAAAACGGTGCTGCGGTCAATGGCGACCGCAGCAGGCGCTTTAGCAGCGGCGGCCGCTACCATATTCTCCTCTGTGACGGGATGGGCACAGGGGAGGCAGCCTCCCGCATGAGCGGCGAGACCATCGAGCTTTTGGAGCAGCTTCTGAAAAGTGGGATGTCCCCGGAGAATGGGCTGAAGCTGCTCAATGGTGCAGAGCTGCTCCGGGGAGACGATCGCTTTACTACGGTGGATCTGCTCTCCATCGACCTGCAAACGGGTCAGGCAGAGCTGCTGAAATGGGGCTCTGCCCCCAGCTACTACCGTTCCGGGGAGACGGTCAAAAAAATCGGGACAGCATCACCGCCTCCGGGAGTGGGGGTGGGAGGAGAACACGTCCCGGAACGGTATACGCTGTCCCTGTCTGGAGGGGAGCTGCTGGTGCTGCGCAGCGATGGCGCTTGCGGAGAGGAGATTGAGGAGGCGTTGGGGAGCTATACCGGCCGATCGTCGGTTGCTCTGGCAGCCTATTTGGTTTCCGGCCTATCGGGGGAGGACGATATGACGGCATTGACTGTCTCTTTACGGCTGCACATCTCTTCCTAATCTATATACCATATCTTGTGCGCACAAATTGTCGAAATACAAGATATCGGAAATAATATTTCCCGACCTGCCGATTTTTCTGCCTTTCGCCAATCTCCGGCGAGAGAAACGAAAAACCGGCAGTTTTTTATGAAGTCTGCACTCTCCGAAGCCCCTTGCAGCGGGCAAAATGACCTGCAGATTAATTTCCCTAAATTTGTGCGTTATCGTAATCGGACTGTCCTGGATCCCACAGTTGCTGCTTCCTCCGCCCCTGCCCCGAACAGCTTGCAGCAAATACCATTATTTTCCTTGCATTTTTCGCACAGCTTTGGTATACTAATCTTGCAACATAACTTTATAGGCAATGCATGCGAGTGTGCGTTTTTATCATTTTTGGTAAAAATGCAGGCTCTATTTCCGCATGCTTGAATGTATTGCAGAAAGTTGTGTCGCAGCAATCGGAGTTGTGCGTTTTTCGGTGCGCAGCTTCGGCTGCGCACTTTTTGTTTGCAGCAGAACAAAATTGCAAGCAGTGTGAGAAAAAGGACAGCAGTAATCCGAAATCTTTGTCTGGAGAGAAACGGAGGAAAAAATGAAAAAGTTCAGAAATGTTACGAAAAGATTAGCGGGTGTTCTATTAGCGGTAGCGCTGCTCCTGTCAGTAGCGCAGCCGATCGTCGTAGCGGCCGCTACTTCTTCAGAATCAAATTCCGCTGTAGTGTCGCCTATGCTGGAGCCCAGCGATATTGAGTACGTCGGTACAACGGCCTTTGGTACCATGCTCACAGAGAAGATGATGGAGAAGCAAACAGAAGAGACCGGCTCGACTTCCTATATTCGAAATGCTACATATAATGGATGGTATGTTGATGTCGAACTGGAGAACTCAGAAAATGCAACCCTGGTCGTGGCACTGTACGATGAAACCGGCGAGACGATGTATGCCTCTGCAAGTCAATCGGTTACAGAGGACACAGATGCTTGTTCTCTCCATCTGGATGGAGAGATCCCGGATTATTTCCTTTTAAAAGCTTTCCTGATCGGCTACCGGGATAATGTAATCTGTGATGAATATGTCTCCTATCTATATACCCAGGAGATGCAGACTCTGCTGAACTCTACGGTGGAGGATTATCCTGACCGGGAGATTCTGCAGCTGGATGACTCCGGGGATAATAATTTTGCGGTCTATGGGGAGAATGCCGTAGTGGTTTCCTCTACCAATTCTGCCAATACCGTGATTCATGCGGACGAGGAAACAGGCAGCTATGTGGTAGAGCATATTGAGGATGCCCTTCGCACGCTCGACAAGGGGGATATTCTGTCGTTGGAGCAGCCGGATGGTACCACCTGGATCCTGAAGGTAGAGAGCGTTTCTATTACCGGTGACACCGCTACTATTACTGCGGCCAATGCGGAGATGGAGGAAGTATTCGACTTTGTTAAGGTGGATACCACCAGCCGGGAAGGCGAAATTAATGTGGATAACTCCAATTTGTCCGATGGGATCACCTGCCAGAGCGTGGACATTGCCTCTCCTGCGAAAAGAGCCTATGAAGGCGATATCTCAAGAAGTGTAGAAGTTGCCTATGATATCGACAAGACCATCGCCGGTACTCAGAGCAACAATGTCAAGTTCAAGGGCAGTATCGGCTTTACCCTGGGCTTCCAGCTGGAGTATTATCTGTCCCTGAACTATTCCAGCCTGAAATTCTCTATTCCGTATACCTTTGAGGTTTCAGCTGCAATTACCGGGAAGGTAACCGCATGGGAGTGCCCTCTGTGCGATGTTGGCTTCTCTCCGATTCCAGGCGTCTACATTGGGCTGACCCCTGCGATTGTACTGGAGCTTTCCGTTGCGCTGGAATTTAGTTTTCAGTCCGAGGCGGTTCTGGGTTACGAGATCACCACCGGCCTGTTCCGTGGCACGGAAATTCAAAACGCATCCAAGGCTCCGGTTACCTCCAGCGAACTGAAATTGGAGGGCAAGGTTTTCTTCGGCCTCTCTCTTCGCCCTCATGTAGCTATCATATCCAAGCACATTGCCGATGCGGGTATGACGGGAACTGCTGGTATAGAGTTTTCTGCAGGAATGAATCTCTGGGAGTATAACGCCGAAACAAACCATCTTTGTGACAGCTGCCTTGCCGGAGAATTGGGCTGGCGCATGGAGCTGTCGGTGGATATCAAGCTTCTGAACAGCATCAAGATCGAAGCAACGATCCTGGAGGCATCCCAGAAGATCTGTGACTTCTACTATTCTTTCACAAAATCCGAATTTGGCTGGGGAACCTGCCCCTATGTATACGACAAGACTCACGGAGAAATTGT
>JAFQCY010000098.1 GCA_017399355.1 Oscillospiraceae bacterium | reverse complement strand
GCACAAGGCATAAGTTCGACCAACCAAATTGAAAATTTGGGGTCTCACTTACCTTTGACAAGGGAGGCATTGGGTGCAGCCGACAGGCCGATAAACATCGATATGACGGTAATGCCAACAGCAACCCCCTGTGTCCCCCTTCAAAGGGGGAAATCGTTGATTGGTGGTGCCTTCGGCAGTTCGAGAAACATCGATTTGACGGCGGTGCGCCCCTACGGTGGGTGGCTGGTGGTGCGGTGATGATTTGGTGGGGCTTTGATGATTTGACCCTATGGGTCATGAATTGCTGCTTTGCAGCATGATTTCTCGCTTCGCTCCATGAATTGAATTGCCTCCCAATGCGCCGCAGCGCAATTCATGCAGCCTGGGCTGCAATTCATGCGGTATTCGCCGCAATTCATGCCGCCAGGCAATTCATTTCCTGCGCCCCTACGGTGGGAGGCTGGTGGTGCGGTGGTGATTTGGTGGGTTTTGATGAATTGACCCTTTGGGTCATGAATTGCTGCTTTGCAGCATGATTTCTCGCTTCGCTCCATGAATTGAATTGCCTCCAATGCGCCGCAGCGCAATTCATGCAGCCTGAGCTGCAATTCATGGCGAAGCCAATTCATGCCGTCAGGCAATTCATGGGGCATTCGCCCCCAAAGGCAATTCATTTCCTGCTCCCCTACGGGGGGGACGGGCTATGATTTTGCTGATATTCTTTTGTTGGATTTGTAAATATTTCAGGTTTTCTGTTGTGCTGCGGAGGTCTGTGTGATATACTTTAGGCAGATAAATAGAGAGGAGAGTATTATGAAACGACTGCTTGCGATGCTTTTGCTATTGAGCATTGGGTTGGCTCTGGGCGGCTGCGGCCTGACCCTTGGGGCCCGGCCCGTGGATCCCGGCCTGCTTGAGACCAAGCCCACTGCATCCCTCACGGAGCCGGACATTCCCGAAACAAAGCCCACAGAATCCCAGGCTCCCACCACCGAGACTCCCACCGAGCCTCCGATCCCCCAGGTTACGGTCAGCGATGCTTATGTGGATACCCTGTACTATGGTGAGACCCTCTGCTGCTACCATATTCCGCAGTTTGATATGGACTCTGCCCAGACGGAGTCTCTGAACCGGGCCATCTATCTGGAGCTCTATGAATTGCTGGAGGAAAATGTCTACGAGTACCCGGAGCAGCCCTTCCTGTTTTGCATGAACTACAGCTGGGTGCAGGTGGAGAATATCGTCTCTCTGCTGGTTTACGCCCAGGGGGATTGGGGCATCGAGGTTTACCGAGTCTACCATGCCTATGCCGATGGCTCCGGTGTGGTCTCCCGGGAAGAATTGCTGGAGTTCCTGGGCTATACCCGGGAGGACTTCTATGCCATGGTGCAGACGAAGCTGGAGGATTACTACCGCACCTCCTATAGCAGCTATCCCGGCAGCGAGACCGACGAATACTACCGGATGCAGCTGCAGAACACCATCAGCTATGAGAACGCCACCAAGGTTCTTCCCTATCTTTCCGTCAACGGTGAGCTCTGCTGCGTGGCCACCATCTACTCCCTGGCAGGAGCGGATTCCTATGATCACCTGGTCAACTTAGAGGGCGGAGAGGCTCCCGTTCCCTCCTGCTCCGTTCATTCTTAAGTCTGATTGAGGCGAGCTCTACGCAAGGCGGTTCTTTGGTAATTTTTGTGCGATTATGATAATCGGGGAATTACCATCCGACATAAAACAAAGGAGGACAACAACATGAAATTTACAGGAAAGCTTCTCAGCCTGCTTCTGTGTCTGAGCTTGCTTCTGGGGCTGCTGTTTGCCATGGCGGTTACTACGGCGGCGGCAGAGCCTGCCAACGCTGTCCGCTATCTGGACGAAAGCGGCAAGGAATGCTATGTCACAGAATTTACAACGGTCACTTCCGCCACGACCACCCTGTCTGATGGCTGGTACGCAGTCAAGGGCACGGTCCTGCTCGAAAGCAAGATCACCGTCAGCGGCACGGTGCATCTGATCCTCTGCGACAAGGCCACGCTCTCGGTTCCGGGGGTGCAGCTGTCCAAGGATAACAGCCTGACCATCTATGCCCAGTCCAGGGACATCAATACCATGGGCAGCCTGATCAGCACCTCTGAAACCCTCGGCCAGGCGGCCATCGGCGGCTATAAGGGCGGCAGCGGTACATTGGTCATCAATGGCGGCGTGATCTCCGCCACCAGCACCCAGTCCTTCAGCGCTGCCATCGGCTGCGGCTCCAGCAGCGCCTATGCTTCTGCCTACAGCTGCGATCCCATCACCATTAACGGCGGCGTGGTGACCGCTTCCTCCAGCGCCAATGCGGCAGCCATTGGCGGCTCTATGAACAGCCCCGGCTGCACCGTGGTGGTCAACGGCGGTATCGTCACCGCCACGGCCGGCCGAAACGGCTCCGGTATTGGCGGCGGCCGTGAAGGCGGCGGCGGTAACTTCACCCAGAACGGCGGTATCGTCCTTGCAAATTGCGGACATTCGGATATCTCTTATCATGCGATCCCCATCGGTAACGGCGCCAATTCCAGGACCCCGGGTACCGCAACCTATCACGGCGGCATTACCTTCCTGAGCGGCGTGGGCAAGCTGAACTCCGACAGCTTCACCCTGGATCAGGAATTCAGCCTTCCTGCCGATGCCACCCTTACGGTGGAGAGCGGCAAGACCCTGACTGTTGCCGAGGGCGGCTACATCGCCATTGCCGGTACGCTGGACAACCAGGGCACCATCGTCAATAACGGCGGCATCCTCAACGGCGGCACCTTTACCAACAGCGGCAGCGGCTCCTGCGGCCTCTATGCCAAGGCTCACCCCGTGGTTGCCGGGGCGGACAGCTGCGCCTTCTGCGGCAGCGGAGCTGCCCCCAAGCTCTCCGGCGGTGTGTACTATGTATCTTCTGCCGACCATATGTACTGGCTGGCGGAGCAGATCAACGGCGGCAGCATTACGGGCGCCTTGAATATTGAGCTGGTCAATGATATCACCATCAGCTCCGACCGAACCTGGACGCCTATCGCACAGGCCAACGGACAGAGCAGCGTCTTTGAAGGCAACGGCCATACCATCACCCTGAATCTGGAGAGTGCAACAGCCTCCTCCGGCGGCTACGGCCTGTTCTCCAACCTGAATTACAGCACCGTGAGAAATCTGGTGCTGGAGGGCAGCGTTACCGTCAATTCCACGGACAATGTGGGCGCCCTTGCTGCCAGCGCCTACCGCACCACCTTTGAAAATGTTGTCTCCTTGGTCGACGTTACCAACACCTGCACCACCGGCGGTTATGCAGGCGGCCTTGTGGGCTATTTCGGCGGCAAGCACGATGCGGCTAATAGCCAGTATTCCAAGCTGGTCAACTGCGCTGTCTATGCCGATGTGGTGGGCTATCATGCAGGCGGCCTCATCGGCCACAGCTGGAACGGCACCCAGTATTACGACATGACAAACTGCCTCTACATGGGCAATGTCACCGCCAACGGCGGCGCAGCCGGTGCTATTGTGGGCTACCAGGAGACGGACAGCAATACCTGCACCTTCACCAATGTGTTCTGGAATGAACCGGACGGCCTGGGCTTCTACGGCCGGCGGGATACGGAAAACCAGGTCTATCACAACACCGTTTCCAGAACTGCGGAGGACTTTGCCTCCGGCGCCATCGCCTGGGAGCTGAACGGCGGCGTCACGGACGGCAGCCAGATCTGGTACCAGCTCCTGGACGAGGATGACTATCCCCTCCTGTCCGGCCCCACGGTCTACAGAGGCTACAACCATATCTGCACGGACACGGAGCCTATCTATTCCAATGCCTCCGGCTACCTCCGGGATACCCCCGCTGACCATACCTACGAAACCGGCTGCAGCACCACCTGCATGTACTGCGGCGCCGAACGCACCACGGACATAGAGCACACGGTGGAGGAGGGGCAGGATGCCAACCAGCACTGGAAGTACTGCACGGTCTGCGGAGTCACCTGGGATGTGGGCGACCATGATATCCGTTGTCAGGACAATGAAGACGGTACCCATACCTACTCCTGCTCTATCTGCGGCTATGTGCAGAAGACCGAGTATCACAACTTCGAGGACCAGGATCTGGGTGACGGAACCCACATAACACAGTGCAGCTGTTGCCTCTTAACCAAAGGCGAACCTGTTGCCCATACCCTTGTGACCAGCGATACCGGCGAGGGCTCCCATATCACCCACTGCGAAGCCTGCTCCTATACCGAGCAGTACAGCGAGATCCACTCCATGGTCTATGATGAGCAGGAGGGCGGTACTCATAAGTATTACTGCACCGAATGCGATTATGTGGAGAAGATCACAGGCCATGATATTATTGTGGTGGACAACGGGGACGGCACCCATACGGTGAAGTGCGCCTACTGCACCTATGTTGACTCCACGGCTGCTCATCTCTTTGAATACGGTGTCTGCTGCTTCTGCGGCTGCGTGGAGCTTTCTGAGCCTGCCCAGGTGGACGGGGTTTACCAGATCAGCAATACAAGCGAACTGTACTGGTTTGCCCAGCTGGTCAACGGCGGCACTGCCGATGCCTCTGCGGAGCTGGTGAATGACATCGTGGTCAACAGAGACATCGCCGACGAGTCGCAGACCTACCGGCTGGCTATCTGGACGCCCATCGGCGCAGAGGTGGAGTTTACCGGCAGCTTTAACGGCAATTACCATACGATCTCCGGCCTGTATGCCAAGGGCAGCGCTGAGACTCTGGGCTTCATCGGCAACCTGGACGGCGGCACGGTCTCCAAAGTGGGCATTATCAACAGCTATTTCGAGACCGATATCAATAACTGCTATGTGGGCGGCGTGGTTGCCTCCAACTACGGCACGGTCAGCCAGTGCTGGTTTGACGGCACCGTGATCATCCACGGCCCCGATGCCTATTGCGGCGGCGTGGTCGGTTACAATGGCTACGAAAAGCTGACCGAAAACTGCTACAATCTGGGCGACGTTATCTGCAATTACGATGGCAGCAGCGGCGGCATCACCACCGTGGGCGGTGTGGTCGGTCATAACTTCGCCGGTACGGTTCGCTCCTGCTACAATGCGGGCACCGTCACCGAAAACTACCCCTCCTACGCTCCCTCCCGTGTGGGCACTCTGATTGGCTGCAATTTCGGCTTTGACTACACCTCTATGGGTATGGGCACCGGTTATGCCACCACGGTGAACTGCTACACCCTGTACTCCGATACGGACAGCTACGGCTACCGCAGCACCCAGTACTCCACCACTGACATTTCTGAAGTCAGCGAAGAGAGCCTGACAAACGGCGCTCTGACCTGGATGCTCAATGGCTGGAGCAGCGAGGGCATCTGGAAGCAGACCCTGGACGAGGATCTGTATCCCGTATTCGACGGCAAGACGGTCTACTATGACGAGGAAAACGGCGACTATTACAATGAGATCGTCGTCATTCCCGGCGTGCCCACGAAGGTGAGGATCAAGATCAGCCACTCCGTGTCCTTCGACTCCGACCTGCAGATGAACTACCGCATCAAGCTGGAGGATATCCTTGCAGTGGTTCCCAACTTTGTGACCGAGGGCGCTTATCTGGAAGTCGAGAAGAGCTGCTATCCCGTGGGCGGCGGCATCGTAACCGCAGATACCTCCGTACTCCTGCCCGACCTGACCACCGACCCCACCCGTATGATCTTCCGCCTCCCCGACATCCAGTCTGTGGAGATGGGCAGCGAGCTGCGGGCCGAGCTCCGCTTCTACGATTCTGAGGGCAACAAGTATTACACGGTGCTGGATGTCTACTCCGTCCTTGACTATGCGGAGCTTTGCTTCGACTATTACGATCCTGCCGAGAATGCAGAGCTCTTCACCATGCTCATCGATGCTCTGAACTACGGCTCTGCCGCCCAGGTCTACTTCGACAGACGGGCTGATGAGCTGGTCAATGCCGGCATGGATGCCTATCAGCAGTATGCCACCACCGAGCTTTCTGCTCCTCTGGAGGACAGCAAGGTCACCGAGACCAATGACCGCTCCATCACCGCCGTCAGCGAGATCGGCTTCTCCGTCACCTTTGCCGATAAGACCGAGCTGAATGCCAAGCTGACCCTTGCCGAAGGCTACAGCAAGGAGGATATCACCTCTGTGAAGGTTCTGGATGCTGAGGGCAAGGTGCTGGATACCCTGACGGACTTCACCGAGCTGGACGATGGCAGACTACAGGTCACCTACTACGGCATCAAGTCCGTGCAGATGCGTGAGCGCTACTACTTCGTGGCCTATGTAGGCGATGAAGTGGCCAGCGACAGCGTGGGCTACAGCGTAGAGGCCTATGCCAAGAGCAGCATTGCCTCCACCGATACCAAGCTGGCCGACATGGTGCTGAAGTGCATCTACTATGGCGACAGCGCCAAGAGCTACTTCGAAAGCCGCTCCAAGTAATCCAAGACAAGCAAGCGCCGTGGGGGCGGAAAAACTCCCACGGCGCTACAGCTTGTCAAAAAAGTCTCGTATTATGCACTTTCATTGTTATGAAGGAGACAACACTGCTGAGGCTTCGAACAGAAGCCGGAACTGTCTTTTTACAACCGTCATTGCGAGGCTCACCTGTGAGCCGTGGCAATCCGCTTCTCCCGGCAGCTCCGATCATCCGGGGCAGTATCGAAAGGAGCGGAAGCGATCCGGTTGAAACCGTCATTGCGAGGAAGGGCAAAGCCCTGACGTGGCTGCGCAGCTGTCAGCGACGAAGGAGCGCTACAGATGCGGCGTACCCCTTGCGGGTGCAATCCGCTTTCCCCGGCAGCTCCGATCATCCGGGGCAGTACCGAAAGGAGGACGGATTGCCACACCAGTCTGCGGACTGGTTCGCAATGACGCCCTTGGTATGGCAGTTCCGATCATCCGGGGCAGTACCGAAAGGAGCGGAAGCGATCCGGTTGAAACCGTCATTGCGAGGAAGGGCAAAGCCCTGACGTGGCAATCCGCTTTCCCCTTGGAAGTTCCGATCATCTGAGGTAGTGCCAAAAGGAGAACGGATTGCCACACCAGTCTGCGGACTGGTTCGCAATGACATACGAGGAACGGAACATAGTTTCACAAACGGTCTGCGGACTGGTTCGTAATGACACGGTTTTTTGACAGCCTGAAGCAAGCGCCGTGGGGGCGGAAAAACTCCCACGGCGCTTGTCCGTGGGGCGCATGCCCGGCTACGGGCCATACCCGGGCAGGAAATGCAGCCTGCACAGAGGGCTTCGGCGCAGGTTCTGTGGCTTGTGGGCCGCTTTTTGGGCGGTTTCGACGGGAAAATGCGGAAAAAGTTTTAAAAAGCCCTTGCATTTCCGGGTTTATGGTGCTATAATAAGGGTAATCTATAGTAAACTTTACTAAAGAGAGGGGTTCGCCCCTCTCTTTCTTCATGAGATACGAGGTGTGTTATGAAAATTACCGAACAGGTCTGGGCTTTTTCCGAGCCCCTGGTCAAGGAATGCGGCTGCAGCCTCTGGGATGTGGAGTACGTCCGGGAGGGCGGCGAGTGGTTCCTCCGCCTTTATATCGACAAAGAGGGCGGCGTGGACATCAATGACTGCGAGGCAGTCTCCCGTGCGGTGGATCCCGTGCTGGACGAGAAGGACCCCATCCCCGAGAGCTACCGCTTTGAGGTCTGCTCCGCCGGGCTGGAGCGTGTGCTGAAGCGCCCCGGGGATTTTGAGCAGTTTATGGGCGCTGCGGTGCTGGTCAAGCTCTACCGCCCCAAGGAGGGCCGCAAGGAATTTGCCGGTACTCTGGCCGGTTATGAGCAGGGCGATGTGATCCTCGCCGAGGGCGGCAGAGAGCTGCGCTTTGAGAAGGCTGAGGTTGCCCTGGTTCGCCTGCGTGTGGAATTTTAAGACATATATTTATATAAGGAGTTAATTATGATGAACACTGAGATCTTTGCCGCTCTGCGCCAGCTGGAGAAGGAGCGTGGCATCCCCGTGCAGTATATGGTCGACCGCATTACCCAGGCTCTGGTCGCCGCTTATAAGAAGGACAAGGACGGCTACACCGACAATGTCTGCGTGGAGCTGAACGAGAAGACCATGCGGATGTATGCCCAGAAAGAGGTCGTGGACGAGGTCGTCTCCCCCGCCACCGAGATCACTCTGGATGCCGCCAAGAAGATCAGCAGGAAGGCCCAGATCGGCGATCTGATCGACGTAGAGATCCAGACCAAGGCCTTCGGCCGCATCGCCGCCCAGACCGCCAAGCAGGTCATCATCCAGGGCATCCGTGAGGCGGAGCGTGGTATGGTATTCGAGAGCTTCTCCTCCAAGGAGCATGAGATCCTCACCGGCACCGTCCTGCGCATGGAGCCCTCCGGGGATATCACCGTCCGCATCGGCCAGGGCACCGATAAGACCGATGCCCTCCTGCCCATGAGCGAGCAGGTCAAGACCGAGCGCTTCACCGAGGGCGATATGATCCGTGTGTATGTGCTGGAGGTTCGCCGCAATAACCGTGGCCCTCAGGTTCACGTCTCCCGTACCCATCCGGCCCTGGTCAAGCGCCTGTTTGAGCTGGAGGTGCCCGAGATCGAGTCCGGCGCTGTGGAGATCTGCTCCATTGCCCGTGAGCCCGGCTCCCGTACCAAGCTGGCTGTCCGTGCCACCGAGGAGAATATCGACCCCGTGGGTGCCTGCGTGGGCGCTCGTGGCGCCAGAGTGGGCGCTGTGGTAGAGGAGCTCCAGGGCGAGAAGATGGATATTGTGGTCTTCTCCGAGGATATCTGCCAGTTTGTAGCCTCTGCGCTGTCCCCTGCGGATGTGATCTCCGTGACCCAGCTGGTGGGCCAGAAGGCCTGCCGTGTGGTGGTGCCCGATGATCAGCTGTCCCTTGCCATCGGCAAGGAGGGCCAGAATGCCCGTCTGGCTGCCCGTCTCACCGGCTGCAAGATCGATATCAAGCCCGCTTCTCAGGCCGAAGAGGCTGTAGAAGAATAAATCAAAAATGCGGCGCAGGCCGCAAATCATGGCGAAGCCAATTCATGCCGAAGGCAATTCATTATTATCTGGATGATTTGGCACTTCGTGCCATGAATTGATGCTGACGCATCATGATTTCTCGCTTCGCTCCATGAATTGAATTGCCACGATCATGCGCTTCGGCGCAATTCATGCAGCGAAAGCTGCAAATCATGGCGAAGCCAATTCATGCCGAAGGCAATTCATTATCTTATTAAGGGGGTCAGCGACCATGCCCAAGAAAATTCCCCTGCGCCAGTGTCTGGGCTGCCGGGAAATGAAACCGAAAAAAGAACTGTTGCGTGTGGTGCGGTCCAAGGAGGGCGAGATCTCTCTGGATCTGCGTGGCAAGGCCTCCGGCCGGGGCGCTTATGTCTGCCCCAGCAGCGACTGCCTGAAAAAGGCCATCAAGTCAAAGGCGCTGTCCCGTGCCTTTGACACCCAAATACCTCAGGAGATCTATGATGCTCTGCTGAGTCAAATGGAGGCGGAGCATGGAACAGAATAAAACTTTAGGACTCCTTTCCATCTCCCGTAAGGGCGGCAATGTCGTCTACGGCGAGGAGACGGTGGGAGCGGTAACGAGAGCAGGCAGAGGCCGTCTGGTGATCTTAGCCAGCGATGCCGGAGGACACACCCTGCGCAGAGCCAAGAGCTTTGTGGCAGGCACGCCCCAGCCTCTGATCACCCTCTCCTTCACCAAGGATGAGCTGGGAACAGCTCTGGGAACAACCAGCTGTGCCATTTGTGCCATTACGGATGTCCGTCTGGCACAGGCCGTCGTCAAAACCCTGGGCGACGAGGAAAAATATGCACAGCTTTTGCAGGACTTGGATGTGCGTGTCCAGCGGGTGGAAAAACGCCGTGCTGAGGAAAAGGCGCATCGCTACAATGTCCGTCACGGGAAAAAGTAACACGGAGGTGGCTATATGAGTTTAGTGAAGTATCGAATCAAGGAAGTGGCCGCAGATTTCGGCATGACCCCCAAGGCGATCATGGAGATCATGGGTCTGTATTTTGAGAAGCCCAAGAGCAATTCTCTGGTGCTCACCGAGGAGCAGCTGAATGTGATCTTTGAACACATCACCCAGAAGAATCAGATCGCATCCATCGCCCAGGTCTTTGCTGTGGCGCCTGCCCCCAAGGCAGAAAAGGAAGCCCCCAAGGCCCCCGAGGCCAAGGCTGCAGCGCCCAAGGCAGAGGCCGGCAAGGAGGCCCCCAAGGCTCCCGAGGCCAAGCCCGAGAAGCCCAAGGAGGAGCAGCGTAAGCGGGAGCGCCGCGTGGTGGATACCAAGGCGGTCACCGTCAATGCCGACCGTTTTGATGACCGTGTGGATGCCCTGGTATCCGAGCGTGTGCAGAACTATGCCGGCGGCAAGCAGAAGATCGGCAATAAGAATAAGCAGAAGGACAAGGGCAAGAAGGTTGGCCCCGGCAACAAGCGCCGCAACGAGGAGCAGGAGAAGATGCGCCGCCTCCAGCTGGAGATCGCCAAGAAGACCCCCCTCACCGTGAAGATCCCCGATGAGATCACCGTCGGCGACCTGGCCGCCCGCATGAAGAAGACCGCCACCGAGGTCATCAAGGTCCTCATGAAGAACGGCGTCTTTGCCTCCATCAACCAGAATATCGACTTCGACACCGCAGAGTTCGTAGCCACCGAGCTGGGCTGCCGTGTGGAGAAGGAAGTCATTGTCACCATCGAAGAGCGCCTCATCGATGACCATCAGGATACCGCTGACGAGCTGGTCAGCAGAAGCCCCGTTGTGGTTGTCATGGGTCACGTTGACCACGGCAAGACCAGCCTGCTGGATGCCGTCCGTAAGACCAACGTTGCCTCCGGCGAGGCCGGCGGCATCACCCAGCATATCGGCGCTTATACCGTCCAGATCAATGGCAACCCCATGACCTTCCTGGACACCCCCGGCCACGCTGCCTTTACCTCCATGCGTGCCCGTGGCGCCATGTGTACGGATATCGCCATTCTGGTGGTGGCTGCCGATGACGGCATCATGCCCCAGACCATCGAGGCCATCAACCATGCCCGTGCTGCCAAGATCCCCATCATCGTTGCCGTCAACAAGATGGATAAGCCCGGCGCCAACCCCGACCGCATCCTGACCCAGCTCACCGAGCATGAGCTGGTGCCCTCCGAGTGGGGCGGCGATACGGAGGTCTGCCGCATCTCTGCCAAGACCGGCATGGGCATCGACGACCTGCTGGAGACCGTCATCATGACCGCCGAGCTCTCCGAGCTGAAGGCCAACCCCAACCGTGCCGCCAAGGGTACGGTCATCGAGTCCCGTCTGGATAAGAACCGTGGCCCCATTGCCACCCTGCTGGTGCAGAACGGTACCCTCCACAAGGGCGACCTGATCATTGCCGGTACTGCCGTGGGCCGTGTCCGTGTGATGACCGATGACAAGGGCAGAACCATCACCGATGCAGGCCCCTCCATCCCCGTGGAGATCACCGGCCTGGCCGAGACTCCCTCCCCCGGCGATGAGTTCAATGCCGTTGCCGATGAGCGCATGGCCCGCCAGCTGGTGGAGCAGCGCAAGCAGGCCGAAAAGGATGCCCTGGCCAAGCTCAATAGCAAGGTCACCCTGGATAACCTCTTTGCCAAGATGCAGGAGGGCGAGATGAAGGAGCTGAACCTGATCGTCAAGGCCGACGTGCAGGGCTCTGCCGAAGCCGTCAAGGCCTCTCTGGAGAAGATCACCAACGAGGAAGTCCGGGTCAAGGTCATCCACGCCGCCGTCGGCGCCATCAACGAATCCGACGTTATGCTGGCCACCACTTCCGGCGCAATTATAGTAGGTTTCAACGTCCGCCCCGACAACGCCGCCAAGGACTCCGCCGCCCGAAATGACGTTGACGT
>JAFQCY010000097.1 GCA_017399355.1 Oscillospiraceae bacterium | reverse complement strand
TCGGAAGAGAATCAGAGCGCTCTTTGGCATAGGCTCTTCCTGAAAACCGATCCACCCGAGGCGGCCTTCGAGCTGCAAAACCGCCATCTGGGGCAGGTGGATTCTCTGAACAGCGAGCTGCTGGCGCTCTACGGAACCAGCCGATATGTGAACTATAACCGGTTTCTCTATGCCATCTGCGCTGTGCTGATTCTGATCATTCTGGTGGGCTCTGTCAGCCTGATCTACAATGCCTTTTCCATCTCCCTTTCCGAGCGGACGAAGCAGTTCGGCCTGCTCTCCGGCATCGGTGCCACCAAAAAGCAGCTACGCCGAAGCGTGTATTTTGAGGCGCTGAGCCTGTGCGCCCTGGCAGTACCTCCGGGGCTGATCTTTGGCTACGGCGGCATTGCACTGACCCTCTACCTGCTGCGGGATCTGCTGGGCAACCTGCTGGGTGCTGTGAACGGCAGCGGAGTGGTGCTGAAGGCCGTGCCCTCGGCCGCAGCCTTTCTCTGCGCAGCCGGGGTCACGGTGCTGACTACCTTCCTTTCGGCGCTGATCCCCGCCCATCGTGCTGCCAAAATGGCGCCCATCTCCGCCATTCGTCAGAGTCGGGATTATCATGCGCCCACCAAAAAGCCCCGTGGAAAGCGCAGCCTGTTCGGCATTCCCGGCCTTATGGCACGGAAGTATTATCAGGTCAGTAAAAGCAAGTACCGCTCCACCGTAGTGAGCCTGAGCATTACCATTGTGCTGTTTCTGGCGGCCTCCGGCTTCAGCCAGGTGCTGCAGACCATGATCGGGGATACGGTTCGGGGCAAGAGCTTCGACCTGATCTGCTACCGCATGACCGCTGCGCAGGTGGATGAGATCCGTGCCTTGCCCGGGGTGGAAAGGTCCATGGTGCAGCTGCAGCGCTCCTGTATGACCTATTTGGATGAGGAGGATTGCACGGAGGACTATCGCAGCCTCTGGGCGGAGGGGGAATATGCCCCCTTTAAGCTCCTGTACCTGGTCTACCTGGAGGACAGCGAATTTGAGGCATTCCTGCGGCAAAATGAGATCCAAGGGGACAGCGCCCTTCCTCCGGCGGTAATCAGCGATGCCAGAATCCACCGTTACCTTACGGCGGAAAACGGCGCCTTGATCCGCTACACCTACGAGGCAGCGCTTTTGCGTGAAGGGGTCAACAGCCTCTCCCTGTACCCCGAGGACTTTCCCGAGGCACTTTATGCCTACGGCATGAAGGCCCTGGGGAGTGATTTTTCCATGACCCCAACCTCTTTAAACGGCCGGGCTCTGTGGCTTATGGAGACCTTCTCTTATGGCGACAGCTTGGAGGCAAAGCAGCTGTATGCAGCCATTGAAAAGGGAGAAGAGGGAACGTTTTCCTACCATGTCTACGATCCCGTTACCGATACCCTGGACGAGAGCTCCATTTGCAGCAAGCAAATGGAGGATTCGCCCCGGTTTCAGATCGTCGGCAGCTGCTCCCGCTGGCCCTACGGCACCACCGATGATCTCAGCTTCGGCGGACAGCAGATCGCCCTCTGGCTGCCCCTGTCCTGCGCCGAGAATGTACGGGAAGAGGAGCTGGAGTTGGTACTCAACACCTCCGATCATACCTCTGTGCTGGAATACCTGGATGAGCAGGGAATTCTCTACTTCGACCATAAGAGCGACCGGGATTACTACCGCAATCTGAAGACCATGGTGGACGTGTTCAGCTACGGCTTCATCATTCTCATCAGCCTGATCTGCCTGTGCAATATTTTCAATACCATCTCCACCAATATCGCCCTGCGCCGCAGAGACTTCGGTATGCTCCGCAGCATCGGCATGGGAAACCGTGCCCTCCATCGGATGCTGCTTCTGGAGTGCCTGCGCTATGGCTGGATGGCGCTTCTGTGGGGCGTGCCCCTGGGACTATGTGCGGATTACGGCATCTACCGCCTGACCTGCTCCATCACCAACCGCCTTTGGCACCTGCCCTGGCGGGCCCTGGCAGTAGCCATGGGCTGTGTGTTCGCTGTTGTCCTCGCCTCCATGGCCTATGCCTTGCGGAAGCTCCGGAAGGACGACCCCATCACCGCCATCCGCATGGAGAATCTGTAAAACAACCGGCGATCCGCAAAAGCAAAGGCGGATCGCCGGTTCTGTGTTTAGCTGTAGCTGAGGCAGAGCGCTCCCTCTGAGATCCGGGCTGTTACACAGGTCGGGGCTTGCTCTTCCAGCAGCCGGGCGGCCATAGGAGCCTCCAGCTCCTCCCGGATCAGGCTGCGCAGTGCCCTGGCGCCGGAGGGACGTTTTGCGGCTTTTCGGGCGAAATAGGGGAGCAGTGCCTCATCCCGATGAATCTGCAGCCCCAGCTTCCCGCAGCGCTGCTCCAGCTCCCGAAGCCGCAGTTCGGCGATCTGCTCCAGCGCCTTCTCGTCTAGGGGAGAGAAGGCGGTAATGCAGTCCATGCGCCCCATGAGCTCCGGGGTAAAATGGTTCTGCAGCAGCTGGTTCAGCTGCCGCTCCCGGCTCTGGCCAAAGCCCAGGCCCCCCTTCAGCTCTCCGCTGCTGCCTAAGTTAGAGGTCATGACCAGCAGGGTGTTGCGGAAATCCACCTTCTTGCCGCAGGCATCGGTGAGTACCCCGTCCTCTAAGATCTGCAGCAGGATGCCGCAGATATCCCGGTGGGCCTTCTCCACCTCGTCCAGCAGCACCAGGGAATAGGGCTTTCGCCGCACCTTTTCCGTCAGCTCGCCCCCCTCTCCGTGGCCCACATAGCCGGGAGGCGCACCCAAAAGCCGGGAGACTGCGTGCTTCTCCATATACTCCGACATATCCAGGCGGATCAGCTCCTCCCGGCTGCCGTATACCGCCTCGGCAAGGCACTTGCACAGCTCCGTCTTGCCCACCCCCGTAGGCCCCGTGAGCATCAGCGCCGCCACAGGACGGCTGCCCTCTGCCAGACCGCTTCTGCCCCGGTGAACCGCCCGACAAACCGCTGCAATGGCCTCGTCCTGGCCGATGATTTTTTCCTTCAGCACCGCCTCCAGGCGGCGCAGCTGATCCTTTTGGCCCCGGCTCAGGCTGCCAATGGGGATGCCGGTTCGGTTGGATACAGCAGCGGCAATATCCGCAGCGCAGACCTTGGTAGAGGGCGCTTCTTTTTTCTTCAGCAGACGATCCCGTAAGCCTGCAGCCCGTTCGTAAGCGCCCTCCCGTACTGCCTGCCGCAGCTGCTCCTGCAGAGCCAGGCTTGCGCTGTCGGTGGGGAAACCATCGCCCCTGATCCGGCAGCAGGCTGCCCCTTCGTCCAGCAGATCCACCGCCTTATCCGGCAGGAACTTGTCCGTCAGATAGCGGCAGCTGTACTCCACCGCAGCCTCCATGGCCTCCTGGGTGATGGTAAGGCCGTGGTGCTGCTCCAGAAGAGGGCGCAGCCCCTCTAAGATCCGCAATGTCTCCTCCCGGGAGGCAGGATCGATCTGCACCGTGCGGAAGCGCCGCTCCAATGCCGCATCCTTTTCAATGAACTTGCGGTACTCCGTCAGGGTAGTGGCGCCGATCAGCTGCAGCTCTCCCCGTCCCAGGGCAGGCTTCAGCAGATTTGCCGCATCGATAGCCCCCTCTGCCGCCCCGGCACCCACTAAGGTGTGCATCTCGTCCACAAAGAGGATCACATTCCGCACCCGCCGCACCTCTGCCAGAATATCCCGGATCCGCTCCTCAAATTCGCCCCGGTATTTCGTGCCGGCCAGCACCCCGGACATATCCAGGGATAGCAGCCTTTTACCCCGCAGGGGAGCAGGCACCTGCCCTGTGGCCAGCGCCAGGGCCACCCCCTCTACAATAGCGGTCTTTCCCACTCCCGGCTCTCCAATGAGGGCAGGGTTGTTTTTCTGCCTCCTGGACAGGATCTGCAGTACAGCCCGGATCTCCCGATCCCGGCCAATAATGGGGTCAGCGGTCTGGGCCCGCTCCACCAGATCCACAGTAAACTGATCTAAAAGTCTCATATCCTGTTTTGTTTGCTCCTTTCGTGCTGTTTCGCTCTCACATAGAAGCGTGAATAGTGCGGCCGGGTTGGCACCGCAGTGCTCTAAAAGACGGATCGCACCGCTTGTCTCCTGGCGCAGCAGCGCCTCCAGCAGACTACAGCCTTGCTGGCTGCAAAGATGCAGTGTCTGCCGGGCGTTGTCGCTTAGCCCCCATAGAGGCGGCGTGTTCCGGCTGCCGCAGTCCCAATGGCGCAGCAGCTGCCCCAAAAGCTCCCGGACGGAGAGCAGCTGGCTGCGCAGCAGCTGTGCAGCCGGTTTGGACTGCATCGTCAGCGCCGGCAGTAAATGCTCCGTGCCTACATAGCTGTGCCCGTACAGGCGGCTCAGCCGATAGGCCAGCTGTATCGTCTTCTGGTTCACTCTGCCTCAACTCCTTACGGAGGATTGTTGACGGGAGTAGAGCAATTTATACGCCTGTGGGATAGGAGAGCTGCCGTGTTCTGGTTTTGACCGGGCTGTAGTCACCACAAAGAACAGAAATTAGCTTGTGAAAACATCGTCATTTTCGTAAAACCCCTTGTAAAACATAGGAAAACGTGGTATACTAACAATGCTACGCAAAATTATATATTAGGCAGATTAGGTATTTTTTCTCTATGGGGATATTATACCTTTTTGAGCCATGCTATTTTTGAATTGGAAAAAATGCAAATTCCATTAAATAGTATGGCATAACAACCTGATCTGTTTAATTTTGCGTAGCGGCTATCGGAGTTTGCGTTTTTTGGTGCGTTCACTTCGGTGGACGCACTTTTTTGTTTTGCAGGAAATTTCTTGTGATACTTCCGCTTGGGGGTCTGATATTTGTATATATTTCCACGGCATTATTTTAGCGCAGCAAATAAATGAAAGACTAACTATTAAAAGTCAATCCCTAATCTGAGGATGGTGCAGAAAAAGTTACTACCGCCAAAACTGCATGACAAGTAGAGCGTCGTTGACGGCGCTCTGAGAAGAGAATGTGTAGGTTGTTAGGTGGCTGCTGGTC
>JAFQCY010000096.1 GCA_017399355.1 Oscillospiraceae bacterium | reverse complement strand
GTATCCGGCGTAATGCCGCCATCGGGGAGCATGGAAAGATGCCCCAAAAATTCAATATTTCCCTCCGGCCCTTTCACAGGGGAAAAGGTCAGATTTCTTACGGTAAAATTCAGCTCTGCTGCCAGAGCCAGGAAGTTGTCCAGAACCTCTTTGTGTACCTCCGGGTCTCGGACAACGCCCTTTTTCCCCACCTTCTCCTTACCGGCCTCAAACTGGGGCTTGATCAGGCAGAGCACCTGACCGGTAGTCTTCAGCAGGGCTTTGATAGCGGGCAGGACGATCTTCAGGGAGATAAAGGACACATCTACCACCGAAAGATCCAAAGGCTCTCCCAGCTGCTCCGGGGTCACATAGCGGATATTGGTGCGCTCCATGCAGACCACACGGGGATCCGTACGGATGCTCCAGGCCAATTGGCCATAGCCTACATCGATGGCAAAGACCTTTTTGGCCCCCTTTTGCAGCAGGCAATCCGTAAAGCCGCCGGTGGAGGCACCGGAGTCACTGCAGACATAGCCCGTGGGATCTACGCCGAAATCACGGAGGGCCTTCTCCAGCTTCAGGCCGCCACGACTCACATAGGGGCAGGCATTGCCACGGACTTCGATCTGGGCCGTAGTCAGGATGGGTGTGCCGGCCTTATCGCATTTCTGGCCGTCTACATAGACCTCGCCGCTCATGATCAGCGCCTGGGCCTTGCTGCGGCTGTCGCAGAGGCCCTGCTGCACCAAAAGGACATCCAGCCTCTCTTTTTGCTTCACTTGGCACACACCTCCATGGCCGCCTTGCACAGGGACTTGGCATCCAGACCCAGCTCCTCATAGAGCCTGGCGATGCTGCCGTGGGTCACAAAGCGGTCGGGAATATTGATCAGACGGTTGGGAACGATGATCCCGGCCAGACGGAGCTGGGCGGCGATCTCCTTGGCGGCGCAGCCGATACAGACCGCCTCCTCCGCAATGAGCAGGTGGCCGGTCTTACGCACCGAGGCGGCGATGGTGGCCATATCCAGAGGCTTCACCGAGGGCAGCTTGATCACTTCTGCCTCAATTCCCTGCTCCTTCAGAAGCTCTGCAGCCTCCAGCAGATTATTGATGAGCTTGCCGTAGCCGATCATGGTAATATGGCTGCCCTCTCTCAGAACGGGGCTCTCCGGCAGCGCTCCATAAGCACCGTCGCAGCCGCGGGGGTAGCGCACGGCTACAGGGCCCTTCATCTCAAAGATCGCCTTGCGGAGCATTTCTTCCAGCTCAGCCTGGTTAGCCGGGCAGAGCACCTGCATATGAGGCACAGAGCGCAGGAAGCTGACATCAAAGACACCGTGGTGCGTCTCGCCGTCCTCCCCTACCAGACCGGCACGGTCCACAGCAAAGACCACATGGAGATCCTGCATGGCTACGTCCTGGAGGATCATATCATAGGCACGCTGCAGGAAGGTGGAATACACCGCCACCACGGGGATCATCCCCTGGATGGCCAGGCCGCCCGCCATGGACACAGCGTGACCCTCGGCGATGCCCACATCAAAGCAGCGGTCGGGGAATTTCTGAGAGAACTCTGCCAGGCCGGTACCATTGACCATGGCAGCGGTAATGGCGCAGACCCGGGGCTCCTCCTCTGCAATTTGGCAGAGGGTCTTGCCGAAGGTCTCGGAGAAGGAGGGCAGATGGGCGGTCTGGGGTGTCTTGCCGCTCTCGGGATCGAAAGCACCGATGCCGTGGAAGACATCGGGGCTATTCTCCGCAGGGACATAGCCCTTGCCTTTCTGGGTGATCACATGGAGCAAAACCGGCTTCTTCCGGGATTTTACCAGCTGCAGCATATACTCCAGCCGCTCCAGGTCGTGGCCATCCACAGGGCCGTAATACTCAAAGCCCATCTCATCAAAGAGGGTGGAGCCCAGGAGCATATGCTTCCAGCGCTCCTTGATCTTATGGAAGAAGCGGTAGATGGCCTTGCCTCCGGGGAGCTTACCGGTCACGGTACGGAAGACCTTTTTCAGCCGGAAATAGCCGGGGCGGGTACGCAGAACGGAAAGATGCTTGGCGATACCGCCCACATTGGGGGTGATGGACATACCGTTGTCATTGAGGATGACGATCAGAGGCTCATTGCTCTCGCCGGCATCGTTCATGCCCTCATAGGCAAGGCCGCCGGTCATGGCCCCATCTCCCATCAGGGCAACTACATGATAGTCCTCACCACGGAGTGTCCTGGCTCTGGCCATGCCCAAAGCCGTAGATACGGAGGAGGAGGCGTGCCCGGCGACAAATGCATCATATTCACTTTCCGCAGGCTTGGGGAAGCCTGCCATGCCGCCGTAGCAGCGGAGATTATCAAATTCGTCCCGACGACCGGTCAGGATCTTATGGACATAGGACTGATGCCCCACATCGAACAAAAGGCGATCCTTGGCGGTGTCAAAAACACGCTCCAGGGCCACCGTAAGCTCTACCACACCCAGATTGGATGCCAGATGACCGCCGGTCTTTGATACGTTCTGCACCAAAAAACGGCGGATCTCCTCACAGAGCTGACGGAGCTGGGGCTGCGTCATTTGCCGCAGCTCCTCCGTGGAGCGTAGGTTCATCAGTAAATTCAAGCTTACACAACCTGTCTGTTACTTCTTCCTCTTTTTCTTGCGGAAGAGTGACTTTATATAGTAGATGGGTTTGGAGACCAGATTGACGATCTGTACCGACCGGGTCATGGCAATATTCTTGCCGAAGGCCTTGCCCGAAATGGTGACAGCAGCCACCAAAGAGGACATCACCAGCTGGGAAACCGTATCGGAATTGATCTGCGTCAGGGCCTTGACTGCAATGACAGCAGAGGCAGAGCCGGAAACAACACCGCAGATATCGCCTACTACGTCATTGCAGAAGCTGGACACCTTCTCTGCATTACGCAGGAGCGCCAATGCTTCCATGGCACCGGGGACCTTTTTGGAAGCCATGGAGTGAAAGGGCTTCTCATTGGCAGACATCACCGCAACACCGATGATATCAAAAATAATACCCAGTAAAACAATGATCAGAAGGACGATAAACGCCTCTACAAGACCGGCATCCTCCATGACGCTGGAGGAGAGGAAGGAGATGGTAGAGGAGATCAGGATCGTTACAAAAAAGATGGTAATGATCCAGCGGGTATTGCTGTTTTTCTTTTTCTTTTTGCCGTGAGATTTACTTCGAGGCTCTGTGTCGCCGCTATGCAAGGGTCTTCCCTCCCGAAAAATTAATGAAATGGTGGCAGCAGATAAAGTTAAACTTGCGGCTTAGGTCGGGTTGGATTTCCCCTTCGGCTACCAGCCGTTGCCGGATGGCCGTTTCCGTTTGAAGCCTAGTCGGAGCGTTGCCGCGTCCGCTACCCGATTGCCACTTAGTCCGCACTGCAATCCCTTATCTGCCCTTTTGGGAAAGTCAGCCTAGGTGATTTCCACAACATCACGCACCGGTTCTATCCTCTTTTGCAGACATGGTTTCAAGAGGCAATATCGTCCTCTGCCGCGGCCACGGCAGGAAACGCTTCGCTCCCCTATCCCCACATGCCCACGCAAGGCAGGCTACACTGCACACAGCACACGATTCTGTGCACCGCCTTGCAGGTTCTAATCCTGTTTCGTACGCAGTCCGGGTGCGAAAAAACGACGTTTCGGCTGTCGCACAATAACAGGTCTCCACGGTAGTCGGGTCGGTGGATGCATGCCATTGCATCTCGCCCGAAAACCTTAACCCCCAGCACCCACCCTAATCTGGGCGAAAAAAGCAAGCACCAGGGACTTCATCGATATGCCCTTTAAAGGATTTTTAGGCCCTTCTTCGATACCGGAGCGCTTTGACTAGGATACAGCGCCACCGCATACATCTTAGCATATTTCATGAAAATATACAAGAGGATATTCATATTTTTCCTCTTTACGTTGAGTAATACCTGATTTTTTTCATTTTTCCGACCTTTTACTTCCACCGCCTTGCGCAGATAATACAATTATGTTAGAATTGAGACAAATATTTTTTGCTATCCCTGCAATAAAACTCCGCTCTCATGCATTACCCCTATGACAGGAGGAAATACCGATGCTTTTGATGACACTTTTAGAAGAGACAGGCCGCACTTCCGCAGCCCTGACAGAGGATCTGCTCCGACGGCTGGCCACCGGCGAAAAGGATGCTCTGGCAGAGGTTTATCTGCAAACGCGTGCCGCTGTCTATGGTTTTTCCCTGTCCATTGTGAAGAACCCCGCAGATGCCGAGGATGTTCTCCAGGACACCTATCTTCAGATCTACTCCGCTGCTAAAAGCTACAGCCCCCGGGGCAATCCCATGGCTTGGATCCTCACCATAACCAAGAATCTCAGCCTGATGCGGCTACGGCAGCGTAATCGTTTTCAGGATCTGGAAAGCCACGAATGGGAAGCTGCCGCCACGGTTGCTGCTCCCTCAGAGGATCGGCCTCTTCTGCAGGCCGCTATGAAAATTCTCTCAGAAGAGGAGCGGCAGATCATCCTGCTCCATGCCCTCAGCGGTCTGAAGCACCGGGAGATCGGAACCCTTCTGGATCTGGCGCTGCCTACGGTTCTCTCCAAATACCACCGAGGAATTAAAAAATTGAGAAACTATCTGAAAGGAGCTGACGCCCAATGACAAACCGTGAGATCGAGCAGCAGCTGAAGCAGGAAGTGGAGGCCAGTGTTCCCGATGTCCTTGCAAGCGTCATGGCTCGCTGTGACGACGAGAAAGGACAGGTTATCCAAATGCCCAAAAAGAAGAATATTTTCATGAAAGTCGCCGCCATTGCGGCCTCCCTTGCCCTGGTTCTGGGCATCGGACTTTTCGCATTTTCCCGGTTCGGCAGCAGTGATGTTGCCAGCGTGATCACCCTGGATGTTAATCCCTCCATCGAGCTGCAGCTCAATCAGGATGCCCGGGTGCTGCAGGCCAGGGCGCTGAATGATGATGCCCTTAAGGTGCTCGACGGCATGGATCTGGAGAATACGGATCTGACCACTGCCACCAACGCCATTATCGGCTCTCTGCTGAAGCACGGCTATCTGGATCAGCTGGCTAACGCCATTCTGATCTCCGTGGAAGATGAGGACAGCGCTCGGGGCGCCAAGCTGCAGAAGGAGCTCAGCCGGGATGTAGATCAGCTTCTCGCCGCTGCCTCTATGAACGCCAATGTGCTGTCTCAGTATGTCAGCAGCGATGTGACCGCCCTCAGCGAAAAGCACCACATCTCCCACGGCAAGGCAGCCCTCATTGAGCAGCTGCTGACCGTGAACCCCGGCTACCGTTTTGAGGAGCTTGCAACTCTGTCGGTACAGGAATTATCCCTGCTTCTGGAAAATCCCAAAAATCAGATCAAGGGCCTGAACTCCACCGGCACTACGGACAGCAGCTCCTATATCGGTAAGGAAAAGGCTAAGGCCATTGCATTGGAGGCAGCCGGAGTCAAAGAATCCGAGGTATACGATCTGGATGTGGATTTCGACTATGAGCTGGGTGTTCTGGTCTATGAGGTCGATTTTGAGCTTGGTCGCATAGAGTATGACTACGACATCGATGCCCTCAGCGGTGAAATTCTCCGCTCCCATGTAGAGGAGGAGGGCAACGATTCCGGAAACACCGGAGCAGAAAACACCGCTCCCCCCGTTAACGACAACAAGCCCCTTGCGCCGGAGACGGAGGACATCGGCGAAGCTAAGGCCAAGTCCATTGCCCTGGGTCATGCCAAGGTCAGCGAGGCAGAGGTCACCCGTCTCTACGCTTACAAGGAGTATGACGACGGCATTTGGGAGTACCATGTGGAATTCCACCTGGGCAGCACCGAGTATGAGTACGAAATCAGTGCCACCGATGGCGCAATCCTGGACTATGAGAAGGATACTGACGACTGAGTTATTTCTATCCCAACCTAATAGGAAGCCGCCTCCCGAGCCCCGGCAATGTCATTAAGTTAAGAGAGAACCGGACTTCACAGAGATGTGGAGCCCGGTTTTTTTGTAATAATTTCAAAAAAGCACTTGACAAATGATGAAAAATGTGCGGCCTTTTTGCTAACTGCGGTTAGCAAAAAGGCC
>JAFQCY010000095.1 GCA_017399355.1 Oscillospiraceae bacterium | reverse complement strand
CTCCGAGTCGCCTTTTCAAGGCGACCCACCTCCCTTTAACAAGGGAGGCATTGGGTGCTGTCAACAGACCGATAAGCATTAATTTGACTGTGGTACTATGGGCATGGTTTTGCTCAAATATAAAGCTGCCTCGCTTTTTTGGGCGAGGCAGCTTTGCTTTATAGGATCAGGTCGGCGGTTTGGGGGATGGACAGCGCCTCAAAATACCGCTGCTCCATGGGGATCCAGCTTTGGAAAAAGCGCTCATGGAGAAAGGCAGGGCGCTCTAAAATGCGCTCCCTTTGCAGCTCGGGATCTACGGTCAGGAGCACACGGAGGTCGTAGACATCTCCGAAATAGGGGTGCAGGCTGTAAGAGCCCTCGATCAGGTTCAGCTGCTTGGGCATAACCTTTATAGCCTCCTGCAGCGTCATGCTGCGGCAATCAAAGGGGCGGTAGGAAAAGGCCTCTCCCCGGCGCAGGGGCTCTAAGACCTCAAGGGCAAAGCGCTCATAGTCCACATTGCCCCCGGCCTGGGCAAAACGCTCCGCTGTGCGCTGCTGGGGGCGCAGGAAGAAATCATCCATCTGCAGCACGTTGCAGTCATAGCGCTCTGCCAATTCCCTCGCCAGGGTGGTTTTTCCGGCGGCGCAGTTGCCGTCGATGGCCACCAGCACATGGCTTTTCTCAAGCAAAAGACGGTCGATGGCAGCAAGTAATTCAACCTTCATTCTCAAAGCTCCTTATAGACAATGGGCATCCCCTTGACATGGAGGGGGTTGATCTGCAGCTCAACCAGATCCCCCACCCGGCAATCCAGATGGGATACCTCCACGGCGCAGTGGAGCATACCAATGGCACCGATGACCTTGCACTTCTTGCCCTTGATGAGCACATAGGCCGCAGGGCGCTTTAAAAGGCCCTTCAGGGCAGACAGGGCGGCACGGAGGCAGTCCCGTTTGCGGCTCATATCGGGCTTGCAGCTGACCTGGAAGCCGTGGTACCAGCCCACGGGAATAATGGCGATTTTGCAATCCTGCTTTGCCTTCCAGAGAGCGCCATAGCCGGTGGTATGCCCGGCAGGGAGCAAACGAACCGCCTCTACCTCCGTCTGCACATAGCCCACAGGCCGCAGACCGGCCGGGAAGGACATCCGCCCCAGGAGAGCAGAGCCCAGGCGTACCCCGTCCAGGTGCATCTCGGGATATTTCAGGAAGGCGGAGGAATTGCAGCAGTGAGCAATGCCGGTCTCAAAGCCTGCGGTGTGCAGGGCCGTGACCACCTGCATAAAAACATCAAACTCCTGACGGGTCAGTTCTTCATTGTTAAAAGCGCAGTTGAAGTGGGTGTAGATGCCGCAGACCGCCAGATTCTTCATCTCACGGTAAACCTGCTGCAGCTGATCCAGCTGGTCAGGCAGGAAGCCGTAACGGCCCATGCCAGTATCGACCTTCAGGTGGATCTGGGCAATATCGGAGCGGTGGGCGGCGATGTCGTTGATGATGGCTGCCGTCTCCAGGGAGCCCACGGTGAGGATCGCCCTCTGATCCAGAAGGCAGTGGAGGGTCTCCCGATCCCGGATCTCCCGGAGCATGAGGATGCTCTCGGTCTCAAAGCCGTTGGCTCGCAGCAGCTCTGCCTCACGAAGCTCCGTGACGCAGAAGTGGTCGATCCCCTGGCCATGGAGCAGCTCTGCCAGGGGCAGCGCACCGATGCCATAGCCATCGCCCTTGATCACCGCCCAGATGGGCACCTGACCGGCTCTCTTTTTCAGTTCCTTGATATTCCGCTCCAGAAGCTCACGGCTGACCACATAGCTGCTCATGGGGAACCCTCCTTAGTTTTCTTCTTTCTTCTTGCCCCGATTCTTGATCATGTAGATCTTGGCGGCCAGACTCTTGTAGGCCAGAGCGCCCTTCTCCGCAATGAAATAGGAGAGCTTCTTGATCACATGGTCATACTCGCCCACAAACTCGGTGAAGTCGCCGCCGAAGCCCTTCTTGAAGCGGTAGAGGCCGTAGTGGGGGTTATCCTCGGAGATATCGCCGGAGACACCACGGAAGTCATAGACCCGGCAGTGATTCTCAATGGCCCACTGGATCATGCTCCACTGGAGCAGGTAGTTGGGCATGAGATTGCGGTGCTCATTGGAGCTGGCGCCGTAGAGATACCAGACCTTATCGCCATAGAGAATGGCCAGGGTACCGGCAATGGGCTGCCCCTCGTGGAAGGCCATATACAGGCGGCACTTATCGCCCAGATTATCCAGCATGGCCTCAAAATAGGAGGCAGGACGGGTGGCAAAATTGTCACGGACACCGGTTTCCACCATGATCCGGCTGAACTCCGGCACCATTTCCTTGCCGCAGAGCTTGATCTCAACACCCTTCTTCACCGCCAGACGGATGTTGTAGCGCCACTTCTGGTGGAAGGAGGCCATGACCTCCTCCTCGCTTCTGCCGTTTAGGTAGAGGCGGAAGACGTACTTGGGCTGGATGGCTTCAAAATTCTTGCCGGTGTCACGGGTCTTGAAGCCCTCCTTTTCCAGCATTTGGGTAAACTCTGTATCAGAGGAGGGCACATCGGGGTCGATCTTGATGACGTAGGCCTTCTCCTGCCTGGCCAGAGCCTTGGCGGCCTCCATGAGCTCGTGGAAGGTCTCGTGATCGTGCAGATCGCAGACCGGGCCACGGCAGGCATACATCATCTTCTTACGGACGATGGGCATCTTGCGGATCAGGAAGGCAATGGTACCCTTGATCGTACCATCCTCCCCACGGCAGATGATCCCCTGCCAGGTCCAGGCAGGCTTCTGCTTTGCCCACAGGGTGCTTTGGGCAAAATGCCCCTCGGGATGGCGCTCCAGGAAGGCCTCGTACTCATTTATATTCTTCTGAGAAACCAGTTCAGTCATACTTTCAACTCCAAAGCATAGTTTTACAATTATTAGTGTAGCATATCCGGTGCTAATTTGCAAGGGTGGTATTTTCCCATTCCCAGAGGCATATGCTGTTTTTGGACACACAGCGAAGGAGGTCTGGAAGATGAGGGATAATCTACAGCAGAGGGCCTGCGATCTGGCTGTGTACATCATTGACAATCAATCCACCGTCCGGGGCGCTGCCAAGGAATTCGGCATCAGCAAATCCACCGTACATAAGGATCTCAGCGAGCGGCTCCCCCATTACAATCGGAGTCTATATCAGCAGGTCAAGGCCGTTTTAGAGCAAAATAAGGCCGAGCGGCATATCCGTGGCGGCCTCGCCACCCGTGAAAAGTACCGCCAGCGAGAAAGATAAGCAGAAACTGCATCGTCCCCCTCTCTACCGTTGTGCGGAATGACGGAAACAGACAGGGGGACGGTTTTGTTTTTGTTGCATTCAGAAAACTTTCAGTTCCCCTGCATTCTTCTCTTGACTTTAGCTCGCTAATACGCTACCATATTACCAAACTAAACTAAGGAGGATATTTCCATGAAAAAAACCATCATTATTCTGCTGAGCCTGTGCCTGCTGCTGAGCCTTTTTGCCGGCTGCGGAAAGGCAGACGGGACGGACTCCGAATACATCAAGGAAAAGGGCAAGCTGGTCATCGGCATCACCGATTTTGCGCCCATGGATTACAAGGACGACAAGGGTCAGTGGATCGGCTTTGATGCGGAGCTGAGCATCGCCTTTGCCGAATATCTGGGTGTGGAAGCAGAGTTTATCCAGATCGTCTGGGGTAACAAGGAGATGGAGCTCAACGACAAGGGCATCGACTGCGTCTGGAACGGCATGACCCTCACCGATGGCGTGAAAAAGGCCATGAGCACCTCCCTTCCCTACTGCGGAAACTCCCAGGTCGTGGTGGTGAACAAGGCCATTGCCGAGCAGTATCAGACCCTGGACAGCCTGCAGGAGCTGAAGTTCGTGGTAGAGGACGGCTCTGCCGGTGCAGAGCAGCTGGATGCCCTGGGCATCCGCTATATCGCCGCCGAAACCCAGGCCGATGCCCTGATGGAGGTGGCTGCCGGTACTTCCCAGGCCTGTGTCATTGACCTTCTGATGGCAGGCGCTACCATTGGGGAGGGCACTTCCTATCCCGACCTGACCTACACCGTCAGCCTCAACGAGGAGGAGTATGTTGTGGGCTTCCGCACCGGCTCCGATCTGACGGAGATGTTCAATACCTTCTACAAGGAAGCCTGTGCCAAGGGCACGGTGCAGGCGCTGGCGGAGAAGTACGGCGTGCAGGAAGCCGTGATCCTGCAGTAAGTCATGTTTGAGACGGTCGTTCGTGCGCTTAGCGAGGGTTTCCTAAAAACGCTGGAGCTCTTTGGGCTGACGCTGCTGGGTTCCCTTCCCCTGGGTCTGGTCATTGCCTTCGGCTCCATGAGCCGCTTCAAGCCCCTGCAGAAGGCGGTACGGGCACTGGTATGGGTCGTCCGTGGTACACCCCTGATGCTGCAGCTGCTGGTGGTCTACTATGGCCCCGGCCTGCTCTTCGGGCAGAATATCTGGGGCGGCGGCACCTCGGGCCGCTGGATCGCTGCCGTCAGCGCCTTTGTGCTGAACTATGCCTGCTATTTCTCTGAGATCTACCGGGGCGGCATCGAGGCCATTCCCAAGGGCCAATGGGAGGCAGGGCAGGTGCTGGGCCTGAAAAAGAGGCAGATCTTCTTCCATATCATTCTGCTGCAGGTGATCAAGCGCATCCTGGCCCCCATCTCCAACGAGGTCATTACCCTGGTCAAGGACACCTCCCTGGCTCGGGTGATCCTGGTCTACGAGATCATCTGGGAGAGCCAGAGCTTTATCCGCAGCGATGGCCTGATCTGGCCCCTGTTCTTCACGGGCCTGTATTACCTCGCCTTCACGGGGCTTTTGACCCTGCTCTTTGGATATCTGGAGAAGAAACTCCAATTCTTCCGTGTTTAAGGAGGTGGACCATGGCGTTTTTAGAGATCAAGAGCTTAAAAAAGCAGTATGGTTCTGTTCTCGCTCTGGATGGCATCTCCTTTGGCGTGGAGCAGGGCAGCTGCCTTGCCATCATCGGTTCCTCCGGCGGTGGCAAGACCACCCTCCTGCGCTGCCTGAATTTTCTGGAGCGGCCCGATGAGGGGCAGATCTATCTCAATGGTGCGCTGCTCTACGATGCCGCCGACGGCAAAAAGCTGAAGGACGAGGCGCTGCGGCAGAAACGGCTCCATTTCGGCCTGGTATTTCAGAATTTCAATCTCTTTCCCCAGTATACGGCGCTGGAAAATGTGAGCCTTGCCCTGCGGCTGACCAAGGCAGCGCCCCCGGAGGAGATCCGCAAAAAATCCATTTCCCTTTTGGAACGGGTGGGGCTGGGGCAGCGGCTGGACAGCTATCCCCATATGCTCTCCGGCGGTCAACAGCAGCGTGTGGCCATTGCCCGGGCCCTGGCGGCCGAGCCGGACGTGCTCTGCTTCGACGAACCCACCAGCGCATTAGACCCGGAACTGACCGGCGAGGTGCTGAAGACCATCCGGGCGCTGCGGGAGCAGCATATCACCATGGTCATCGTCACCCACGAGATCGCCTTTGCCCGGGAGGTGGCAGACCGGGTACTGTTCATTGACGAGGGCAGCATCGTGGAGCAGGGAGATGCCAGGCAGGTCATCGACAGCCCGCAGCAAGAGCGAACCCGAAGTTTTTTAGGCTCCTTCCAAGTCCGCTGAGCTTTTCAGCGGACTTTTTTACCGAAAAATATGCACAAATATTCCAAGAGCAAATTGTGCAAAGAAACGATTTTCAAAAAACAACCAAAATTTTTAGGAAATCCGAAAAATTTTTTGATTTTTCGGTTGATAATTTGAATTAATTGACGTATACTTATATTCATAAAAGGCTGAAAAGCCCAAATTTGACAGGAGGTATTTCCATGTACGATCGTACTTATAACTTCTCCGCCGGTCCCGCAACCATGCCCGAGGAGGTTCTGGAAGAAGTCCGTGACGAAATGATGAACTACAAGGGCTCCGGAATGTGTGTGATGGAGATGTCCCACCGCTCCAAGGTCTACCAGCAGATCATCGACGAGGCCGAGCAGGATCTGCGTGATCTGATGGGCATTCCCGACAACTACAAGGTACTGTTCATTCAGGGCGGTGCAACCCTGCAGTTCTCCATGATCCCCATGAACCTGATGAAGAACGGTAAGGCCGTGTACATCGAAACCGGTGCCTGGTCCAAGAAGGCCATCGCCGAAGCCAAGAAGGTGGGCGAGGTCATCGTAGCCGCCTCCTCCAAGGATAAGAACTATACTTACGTCCCCGATTGCTCTGACCTGGACATCCCCGAGGATACCGACTATGTCTACATCTGCGAGAACGAGACCATCCACGGTGTCACCTGGCAGAAGCTGCCCAACTGCAAGGGCAAGACTCTGGTCTCCGACCAGTCCTCCATGTTCCTGTCCAAGCCCTGCAATGTTGCGGACTACGGCATGATCTATGCCGGTGTGCAGAAGAACGTGGGCCCCGCCGGTATGGTTGTGGTCATCATGCGTGAGGATCTGATTCGTGACGATCTGAAGGATCTGCCTGTCTATCTGCAGTACAAGACCCATGCCGATGCAGGCTCCATGTACAATACCCCCAACTGCTGGGCCATTTACGTCTGCGGCAAGGTCTTTAAGTACCTGAAGAGGCTGGGCGGCCTGGAGGCTATGGAGCAGAAGAACATCGAGAAGGCCAAGATCTTCTACGATTTCCTGGACTCCTCCAAGCTGTTTAAGGGCACTGTGGTTCCCGAGGATCGCAGCCTGATGAACATTCCCTTCGTCACCGGCAACGCAGAGCTGGATGCTGAGGTCATTGCCTACACCAAGAAGGCCGGCTTCGAGAATCTGAAGGGTCACAAGTCCGTGGGCGGCCTCCGTGCCTCCACCTACAATGCCATGAGCCTGGAAGGTGTACAGGCCCTGGTGGATTGCCTGAAGAAGTTTGAGGAAGAGCGTCAGTAAGGCGCTCCCCTCTGGATAAATTGGATGAAGGAGAGTAATATTATGCGTATTCTTGTTACCGACGGAATGGACAAATCCGCCATCGCCGCCCTGCAGGCACAGGGCAATGAGATCGTAGAGCAGTATTATGAACCCGATCAGCTGGGCGCAGCCCTGCGTGAGTTTGACGCAGTGGTGGTTCGCTCCAAGACCAAGATCCGTGCAAAGCACATTGACGAAGCCCAGGGTGGCAAGCTGAAGCTGATCATCCGCGGCGGTGTCGGTGTGGACAACATCGACGTCAAGTACGCCGAAGAAAAGGGCATCACCGTCCGCAATACCCCCCGTGCCTCCTCCCAGTCCGTGGCAGAGCTGGCCATGGGTCTGATGTTCTCCTGCTGCCGCTATATCTCCATCGCCGGCCACACCATGCGTGAGGACAAGTGGGAGAAGAAGGCTTACGGCAAGGGCATCGAGCTCAGCGGCAAGACCCTGGGCATCGTGGGCTTCGGCCGCATCGGCCAGGCTCTTGGCAAGATGGCAAAGGCCATCGGCATGGATGTCATTGCCTTTGATATCTTCCACATTCCCGGCATTGAAGAGCAGATGGGCATCCCCTATGTGGAGATGGAAGAGCTGCTGGCAAAGTCTGATTTCATCAGCGTTCACGCTCCCGCTGTGGACGGCGGCAAGCTGATCAGCGCCGAGAACATCGCCAAGATGAAGGACGGTGTGGTCATCATCAATACCTCCCGTGGCTCCAACTGCGACGAGGCCGCTCTGCTGGCTGCCCTGGAAAGCGGCAAGGTTCGTGCCGCCGGTCTGGACGTCTATGCGGAAGAGCCCTCTCTGAACAAGGCCCTGTACTCCCATCCCATGGTCTCCTGCACCCCCCACATCGGCGCAGCGACCCAGGAAGCACAGAAGCGCATCGGCACGGAGATCGTCTCCATCATCGAGAATTTCGGCAAGTAATCCGGGCAACTTACCCCTGCCCCACCCATACATAAAAAGGAGATCTGATTATGAACGCATATGTTCAGCGCACCATTGAGGGTGTCAGAAAAAAGTACGCCAATGAGCCTGAATTTGTTCAGACTGTAGAAGAGGTTCTGGGTTCCCTGTCCCCCGTGGTGGACAAGCATCCGGAGTATGAGAAGGTGGATCTGCTGGGTCGCATGGTCGAGCCCGAGCGTATGTTTACCTTCCGTGTGGTTTGGATGGACGACAACGGCCAGTTCCACACCAACACCGGCTACCGCTGCCAGTTCAACGGTGCCATTGGCCCCTACAAGGGCGGCCTGCGTTTCCAGCCCAATGTCACCCCCAGCATCATCAAGTTCCTGGGCTTTGAGCAGACCTTTAAGAACTCCCTGACCGGTCTGCCCATCGGCGGCGGCAAGGGCGGATCCGACTTCGACCCCGCAGGCAAGTCCGATGCAGAGATCATGCGCTTCTGCCAGAGCTTCATGTCCGCTCTGTACCGCTACATCGGCCCGGACATCGACGTTCCTGCCGGTGATATGGGTGTAGGTGCCCGTGAGATCGGCTATCTCTTCGGCCAGTACCGCCGCCTGAAGGGTGTTTGGGAGAACGGCGTTCTCACCGGCAAGGGCCTGAGCTACGGCGGCTCCCTG
>JAFQCY010000094.1 GCA_017399355.1 Oscillospiraceae bacterium | reverse complement strand
GGATTCCGCTGAATAATCAACAAAAGGCCATCGTCCCTTGACGATGGCCTTTTTGTGTTGAAATCTGCAAATTCTCCGTGGGAAATGATATTGACAAAAAAGGATTTGTAGAATACGATTTTGGTAGAATTAGGAGAGGGTGTGTGCCTGTGAAAAAACTGATCTGCCTGCTGCTTGCTTTTGTCTTGCTGCTGAGTCTCTGTGCCTGCGTGCAGCAAGCCCCTGAAGCCACCACGGAAGGGGATACCCCTGCTGCCGGATTGCAGGTGGGCTTTGCCCGGGCCAATATCACCCCTGAGGATTCTGTGCCCCTGGGCGGCTACGGCAATACTTCCACCCGTATGTCCGATGGCTTTCTGGATTATATCTACACCTCTGCCATTGCCATTTCCGACGGTGAGAATACGGTGGTCATCATCGAAAACGATCTGACCGCCGCGGTATCCACGGTGCTGAGCAAGGTGCGCAAAAAGGTCAGTGAGAAGGCCGGCATCCCCGAAACGAGTATTATGGCGGCGGTGGACCATGTCCATTCTGCCCCCGACCTGTGGAATACGGGCGAGGCCACTCTTGCCAAGTATTCCTCTGAGCTTATCACCATCATGACGGAAAATGCTTTGGCCGCTGTGGAGGATATGAAGCCAGTCACTGTCACCGCTGGCTCTGCCCAGACCCAGGATCTTAATTTTGTGCGCCATTATGTACTGGAGGATGGCCATGTCCGTGGCCCCAGCTTCGGCCTGCAGTACAATAGCCCCAAGGTGGGCTACACCCATGAGCCGGATCGGGAACTGCAGGTGATCAGCTTTCTGCAGGAGGGCGGCAAGGAGATCCTGCTGGTAAACTTCCAGGCACACCCGCAAAGGGCGACCGATACCAATTACAATAGCATTACTGCCGATACCATCGGTGCCATGCGCGATCATGTGATGTCTAAAAAGGATTGTGAGGTCTTTTATGTGCTGGGTGCTTCCGGCGATCTTATGTCGGTGAGCCTCATCAGCAAAGATAATGTTTACCAGGACTATAAGTCCCACGGTAAGGCGCTGGGCGATGCGGTGCTGGGTGTAGTCAACGGCGAGATGGCTCCCCTGGAGACAGGAAGTGTAAAAACGCTGACGAAGGTCTACACCGGAACGGTTGATAAGACGGAAAACAATAAGGTAGCGGAAGCCCGGGCGATTTACGATCAGTGGAGCCGCGACAATGATTACGATGCCGCCGTTGCCGCTGGTGAGCCTTACGGCATCAACAGCCCCTACCACGCCAAGGGCATCATCAACAAGAGCGAATTGGACGATACGGAGGAGCTTTCCGTCTATGCCTTCGGCATCGGAGAGCTTGGCTTCGTGTTTGCGCCCTACGAGATGTTCTGCGAGAACGGTTCGTACATCAAGGAAAATTCTCCCTTTGGCCGCACCATCGTATGCACCATGGCCAATAGTTCCTTCAATTATATCCCGGCAGCAGCGGGCTTTGACTACAATTGCTACGAGGCGAATACCTGCCGCTTTGTAAAGGGCACCGGCGAAGAGCTGGCAGAGCTCTTTGTCTCCATGCTTGCCGAGCTGAAGGGTTAATGAAAAGGGGATGAAAGCTATGCGTTTGGGCTATTCCCGTATGAGCATCACGCCGGACTATTCCGTGCCCCTGGCCGGCTACGGCAATACCTCCTTCCGTATGTCTACGGAGGTTCTGGATGCTATTTATACCACGGCCATTGCCATTTCCGATGGAAAGAATACCGTCATTTTTATCGAAAATGACCTGACCACCTCTGTCAAGACGATCACCGATGAGACACGCCGGCGCATCAGCCTGGAAACGGGCATTCCCGAGGGGAATATCATGGTGGCCTGCGTCCACCTGCATTCTGCTCCGGATCAGTGGAATACCGATGAGCCGTCCATTCAGCGCTACAATGGTGAGCTGGTGGATGCCATGGTGAAAAACGCGGTGGCATCGGTGGGGGATATGAGCCCGGCAACGGCCCGCGCAGCTTCGGATACGGTGGAGGATCTGAACTTTGTGCGCCACTATATTTTGGCCGATGGCCATGTGCGTGGCCCCAGCTTCGGATTGCAGTATGATAGCCCCAAGGTGGCCCACACCCGTGAGCCCGATAAAACCCTGCAGGTGGTTTCCTTTGCCAGGGAAGGGAAGGAGGATGTGGTGCTGGTGAATTTCCAGGCCCACCCCCAAATCGCCACCAGAGCCCACCGCTACAGTGTTACTGCCGATACCATCGGTGTTATGCGCGATTATGTGGAAGAACGGCTGGGCTGTAAGGTGATCTATGTCCTGGGTGCCAGCGGTAATGTGCAGGCCATCAGCCTGATTAAGGATGAAAACCGCTACACCGACCACCTCAGCTATGGCGAGGCCTTTGGTCAGGCGGTGGAGAAACTCCTGCAGGGCGAAATGAAGCCTTTGGCGCTCGGTAGCGTAAAGGCTGCGAAAAAGGTGTTTGTCGCAAAGACCAATAAGGAGGATGCAGCTAAGCTGGAAAAAGCGGAGGCTGTGTTTGCCCAGTGGAGCGAGGATAATGATTATAAGGCTGCGGTGAAGGCCGGCGAGCCCTACGGCATCAACAGCCCCTACCATGCCAGGGCCATTATCCAGCGCACAGAGCTTCCCGATAGGGAGGAGCTAGAGCTGTATGCATTCTCTGTGGGAGATTTGGCTTTTGCGTTTGCGCCTTATGAGATGTTCACAGAAAACGGCAGCTTCATAAAGGAAGGCTCGCCCTTTGCCCATACCATTGTGAGCACCCTTGCCAATAAAGCAATGAGCTATATCGCTTCAAAGCAGGGCTTTGACTACAATTGCTACGAAGCCAACACTTGCCGCTATGTCAGAGGCACTGCCGAGGAATTGGCAGAGGAATATGTCAAGCTGCTGGAGACCGTCTGCACCACCCGGTAGAGAATTTACAAAAACCGCGCTTCTGGTGAAGCGCGGTTTTTCGGTTAAGCCCTTGCATTTGGATGATTTCATGCTATAATGTAGCCGTTGGCAGTGGGATACCCTGCTGCATAGCGACTCTGACTAATCGCATAATTCCGATTTGTCGCTTCGCTCCAATTCATAATTACAAATTACAAATTATAAATTGTGGTATATCGCTTCGCGATATGATTGAAATAAAAGGGAACTCTCCGGTCTTCCACCCTAATTTGTAATTTATAAATTGTAATTTATAATTGCGGGCAACTGCCCGCTAAATCGGAATTTGATAATCTGTTGTTTACGGCACAGCCGTTTACGTAGTGATAATTTTCTGTAGGAGGAAAAACGCAATGAAGAACACGAAGAAAGCTTTGCTGCTGAGCGTGATGAGTCTTGTGTTGTGTGTCAGCATGCTGGTTGGCACTACTTTCGCATGGTTCACTGACTCTGTCAGCACCGGCAAGAATATCATCGCTGCCGGCAACCTGGATATCGAGCTGGAGTATTCCAAGGATTTCTCCAACTGGGCATCCGTAGAGGGCCAGTCCGATCTGGTGGATCCCAATGCCAAGTGGGAGCCCGGTCATACTGAGGTCGTCTACCTGCGCATCTCCAACAAGGGCAGCCTGGCTTTGAAGTATGCCTTCAACATGACTGTTGCTAATTCTGTGGTCGGTAAGAGCGTTCTGGGTAACGACATCTTTTTGGCTGACTATCTGGAGTACGATATCGTTGAGGTCGCGGCTAAGTACGAGACCCGCGAAAAGGCTCGTAAGGCTGTGGAAAATACCGCCGAGACCCTGTCTGCATATAAGGTCGATGGCAGCATGAAGGCCGGTGATCCCGACAAGACCCTGGCGCTGGTCGTCTATATGCCCGAAGAGGTCGACAACCAT